>CAIXHD010000157.1 GCA_903919065.1 uncultured Bacteroidota bacterium | reverse complement strand
GCCCAGAACGGCAAGGATATCTTCATTGAATGGGAAATGACGATTGTCTTCAAAAACAGACCGCGTTCCGTTATATTTGGCTCGAGCCGGGTTACCCTGAATGATCAGGGCAAGATCATGGAGCAAAGGGACTATTATGATCTCTGGGGAGATATTTTCGATAATATTCCCAGGTTCGGAAAGGCTTACAGGAAGTTCATACACAAGAAATTCGGATGATGACCGATAAGGAGGAGAATGCTACCAAAATATTTTAATGAGTATAAGGTCTCGAATATCTCGGCGATGATCAGAAACAACGGCCGAAATCCGAAGATCTGCACGGATAATTTCACTGGCCGTCTCGTAGTGATCAGCGGAGCAACATCAGGGATCGGGTATATTACGGCCATGAAGTTCGCCTCCCAGGGAGCCGACCTGCTGTGCATCAACCGGAACGAGAAGAAGAGTGCCGCACTGAAGGAGGAAATCGAAAGGAAATGGGGGGTCAGCTGTAAGTATATCATTGCCGACCTAAGCAATCTGAGTGATATTCGGAATGCCGCGGCACAACTTATCAAGGTCGAAAGGTCGATTGACGTATTGATCCATAATGCAGGTGCTTACCTCACCAAACGGGAAATGACCCAAGACGGAATTGAAAAGATTTTTGTGGTAAACTACTTATCTTCCTTCATAATCAATACACTCCTGAGCGAAAAGTTGAAATCCCAGGGGAGAGCCAGAATCATCCTGGTGAGTTCCGAGGGCCATCGTTTTGTACCCTGGGGATTGGAATTGAATGATCTGAACTGGCAGAAACGCCGCTATTCAGGATTGAAGAGTTACGGATCGGCCAAGCTGGCGCAACTGCAGTCCATGCTGATATTTGCCGATCGCTTCAGCTCCTCAGGCGTAACGATCAATGCCATGCATCCGGGTGCCGTCAGATCAGAGACCGGTCAGGAAAACGGTGCCTTTTACCGTTGGATAAAGAAGCATGTTTACGACCGGATGCTGAGGCCTACCGAAATATCATCGGAATCGATCTACTACCTCGGGGTTTCAAAAGAGATGGAGGGAGTAAGCGGCAAATTCTTCAATCTTACCACGATGGAAGAACCCGCCCCACCCGCACTGGACAAGCAAGCTGCCTTTGAACTCTGGGAAAAAACACTGGAAATAACCGGAATGCAAGACATTTTCGTCTAACTTTAAATCGATATGGCGGAAAAAAGATACCACACGGTTGTTGTTGGCGGAGGAATGGCCGGACTCACCAGCGCCGCTTTTCTGGCCAAAGAGGGCAAGAGTGTTCTCCTGATCGAGAAAAACCATGAATGCGGCGGCCTGGTAAATTCCTTTTCGCGCGACGGATTTCAGTTTGAAGCCGGAATCCGGGCACTGGAAAATGCCGGAATCATTTTCCCCATGCTGAAGGAACTGGGTATTGAGCTCGAGGTGGTTAAAAGCAAGGTATCCGTGGGAATCGGAAATGACATCCTGCATGTTGAGGACATTAACAGCCTGAAGGAATATGGCAATCTGCTGAAGCGGTTTTATCCGGAAAGTGAAGCCGAAATCGATGAGGTGCTCCGGATCATCAGGAAAGTGATGAAAAACATGGATGTGCTTTACGGGGTGGAGAATCCCAATTTCAAGGACATGTTCGGCGACCGCGAATATTTGCTTAAGGTACTCCTTCCGTGGCTGCCCAAATTTCTTCTGACCATCATCAGGATCAACCGGATGAGCATGCCGGTGGAACCCTATCTCGGGAAAATCGTAAAAAACCGCTCCCTGAGAGACATGATCTCACAGCATTTCTTCAAGAATACCCCCGCCTTTTTTGCACTGAGCTACTTTTCGCTTTACCTGGATTATTTCTATCCTAAGGGAGGAGTGGGCAGGTTAGCCGGTGTTGTCGAGAAGAAGTTCCTTGAGCTGGGGGGCGAAATCAGGCGAGAAACTATCATTGAAAAGGTATCGGCCAGCGAACGTACAGTAACCGATAAAAACAACGCCGGCTATGCCTATGATCACCTGGTTTGGGCAGCTGATCTGAAAACATTTTACCGGATCACAGACACAACAGGTCTCTCCGCGAAAATCCGGTCGAAATTTGAAAAGAGGAAAAACCGCCTGATGGAAAAACGCGGCGGGGATTCCGTTTTCACCCTTTATCTCCAGGTGGACGAACCGTTGGAGCATTTTCAGGCTATTGCAAACGGACACTTCTTTTATTCTCCTTCGAAACAGGGATTGGGTGAAACCCATTGGAGCGAGCTGAACAGGATTTTGGCGGCACCTTTGGAATCCGACAAGGAACAGATCCTGGCGTGGCTCGACAGGTTCATTGACCTGAATACCTTCGAGATTTCCATTCCGGGCCTCAAGGATCCCGACCTTGTACCCGAAGGCAAGACAGGCCTGATTGTCAGCATACTAGCTGAATATGACCTGTT
>CAIXHD010000156.1 GCA_903919065.1 uncultured Bacteroidota bacterium | reverse complement strand
TCTTTCGAATAATTGATCTTTCCCCAGACAGAACTATTTCTCCACTGTGTGCTCAGCGAACTGGAAAAACTCAATTCGGTATTGGTTCCGTAAAGGGTTGAGACGGTGTTAAGAATGGCACCGGAAGCCGCATCCCTGACAGGTGTCAGCTGCTCAATCTGATATTGCCGTGTATAATTGTCGAGGTAGCCAGCTGAATTATCGTAGGCGAGTGCTCCTTCCACCGATAGGCCAGGCAATATAAAATCGAGTTTTTGTTCCAAACTCAGGTTCACCAGCAATTCACTGGTATGAGTTTTGGCATAACCGGTGGCTGCCACTAGCGCAACAGGATTGTTTGTAAGGGAAGAAGTTCCTCCCCATTTGTTGTTATTGGTCTTAACAGGATAAAGTGCCGCAGGTGTTGAATAGAGGGAAGTCATGATGGCAGAGGGTGAACTTATCGGTTGATTTGCATCCCTGAGGTTGCCGGCAGCATTAAATCTCAGCTTTGTTGACTTTGTCAGGTCCACGTCTATGTTGCTGCGAAAATTGATTTTACTGTACTTAAGCTGTGTCTTATATCCCGCATTTTCGTTGACTGGCCCTAACAATCCATTGTCATTCTGATAATTTATCATCGAAAAGTAACGGACAGATTTAGTGTTTCCCTGAAAGGTTGCATTCACCAGATCGGTGCTTCCAAAATCCCTGAAGGTCTCTTTCATCCAGTTCACATTCGGAAACAGGTAGGGTGATGCCGAAGAGGCAAATGCAGCAAGATCCTGTTGGGAGTATAAAGGACTGAGCCCATCATTGTTGCGGGCTTCGTTCACTGCATTGGCATAACCAGAAGCATCAAGGAAATGCGGCAGACGAAAAGCCTGACTAATGCCATGTTCGTAGGAGAAATCTACATGAAGCCCCTGGCCCTTACCCCTCTTGGTTGTTACCAGAAGGATACCATTTGCACCCCTTTGTCCGTACAATGCAAGGGCTGCGGCATCTTTCAGAACTGCTATACTCTCAATTTCGAGTAACGACAGAGAGGAAATCGGACGCTCAAATCCGTCCACTAAAACCAGTATAGATGCATCGCCTGTTGTTCCGACTCCCCTGATGTAAAGATCCGGATCGTTTTGCCAGCTGGTGCCTCCGTTTTGCATGACAGAAAGCCCCGGAATTTTTCCAAAAAGGGCGTTCGCAGGATTTATTACGCTCGATTTGGACAAATCATCCGACCGGACGATCCCTATTGCCGAAGTTAATTCTTCTTGAGGCTGAGCCACGCCAAATCCCAATTCCACCTGATTGGCGTTGTAATTCATCACCACATTCAAAGTATTACCGGCAACCTTGATGGTTTTATTGCCCCTATCGGAGGTTTCCACTTTAATATAGGATCCTGATTTGGCATTGATGGAAAAATTGCCATTTTGATCAGAAGATATCTGCGTCCCGGGTTGATCCACAACGGAAACGACTGCGCCCGAAATGGGTTTGCCGGCATTATCTTTGATTGTTCCTTTGATTGCCGGCTGCTGTGCAAATCCTAATTCAGAAAACAGCAGCAGCAGTATGATATTCTTTATGATTGTTATATAGGAGTACTTTCTCATTTTATTTACTTTTTTCAAATGAATCTGTTGATTCCTGTTAATTATACTATTACCACCCTGGATTTTGAACCAGCCCGTATCCCTTATTTACTTCATTAAGAGGGAAGGCACTGAAATACCATTTTGGCGACCAGCTGGTAGCCCAGTTACGGGCTGGGGTAATAAGCGTTTTAACGTATGTAAAATTGTTACCTGTTTTGGTGATATCCATTTTATATAGCGGTTTTTTAAAATCTGATTCCTTTTTCCACCTGACCAAATCGAACCACCGGACCTCTTCAAACCCAAACTCGCAGGCCCTTTCAACCAGCAATGCTTCACGGAATTGTTCCTTTGTTAAGCCGGGTGTCAGATTCGCAAGGTTGACCCTGTTTCTTACGAGGTTTACGCAGCGGTAAGCTTCTGCGGTGGGGCCATTGCTGAATTCATTGATGGCTTCGGCATACGAAAGGTATATCTCGGCAAGCCTCAGATGCGGCCACTGGGTGATAGCGCCCATGCTGGTGGCTGTATTCTGATCTAATGCAAATTTCCTCAAATGGTAGCCAGAAGCGCCACGAGTAGCAGTTGAAGTCAGCCTCTCCCTTCCCCCGATCCATAATTCGGCCGTCCTCCCCTGAAAAGCATCCCCGTTGGTCAGGATTGTTTCGTACATCCTTGGATCCCTGTTCACATAAGGATT
>CAIXHD010000155.1 GCA_903919065.1 uncultured Bacteroidota bacterium | reverse complement strand
GCTATTACGGAATAATTACCCTGTTAAGCAAATGTACCTTTATGGGTCTTATGCCCGTGGTAATCATCATAAAGACAGCGATATTGATTTAGCTATTATCATGAATGAATTACCTGATCCATTCCAGACTCAGGTTAATTTACTGAAACTCACCTGGAAGTTTGATACCCGTGTTGAGCCACATCCGTTTGACCAAAAAGATTTCGCTTCTGAAAATCCGGTGATTAAAGAAATCCTGCGCACAGGGATCGAAATCTCAGCTTGAGCAGATATTGCTTATGCCCTGAACAGTTGATTCCTTGTGACATGGCATTCTTGCCATTGATACGGTTCGGCAGAGCCTGTAAATTTTATGGCCCATCCATTACCACTTGATAAACTTCAATTTTCTGGTTGCCTGCCCGGTAGAGAGACTATCTAGAGACTCTGAGTTAAGTCGGTATCCATTATAATTTCGACTGTTATATGCTATAAAATACCCAGGAATCTCTACTTTAGACCGGTAGCATTTTGGGGAGGACCTCAAGGACCTCATAGTTTCATTATGATGACAAATATTAGCAGATTCTTAATTTTTCTTTTAACAAGCTCATTATCTATTTATTGTCCAGCTCAAAAGTTAACAATTAATGGTAGAGTTACATGTGCCGAAACCGGAGAGTTCCTAATTGGAGCTAATGTCTATCAATCAGACAGGATTATTGGAGCCACGACCAATGATTATGGATATTTCTCGTTGACAACCAAACCTGGACTATTGCGGTTAACCATAAGTTATGTGGGTTATACGCCAATGGATACCACCTTGGATATCAGGGCGAATACTGCTGTTTCCTTTAAACTGAGTAAGCAAAAGTCCCTGAGTGAGGTGGTCATAGTCGGTCGAAAAAACCGACGAGATCTGCCAACCAGCATGATGACGCTGTCGCCAAAATCCTATTCCTTCCTGCCATCACTGGCAGGAGAATCCGATATTATAAAGACTCTCCAATTGATGCCGGGTATACAATCTGGCAACGAAGGTACCACAGGCCTCATTGTGCGTGGCGGCAGTCCCGACCAGAACTTGTTCCTTGTTGACGGCATTCCGCTTTACAATATTTCGCACCTGTATGGATTTCTCTCAGTCTTTAACGAAGACGCAATTAACAACGTCGACGTCGTTAAAGGCGGTTTCCCGGCCAAATATGGAGGTAGGTTGTCATCGGTCATTGATGTCCGATTACGCGAGGGAAATCATGATAAACATGAGGTTAAAGTGAACTTGGGGTTGATCGCATCCGGGTTTTCAGTAAGCGGCCCCTTGATTAAAAACAGGGTAACCTATATGGTTAGCGCGCGCAGAAGTTACCTGGATCTCTTTACAAGACCGGTGGCATGGGTCAATAAAATTATGGGCAAGGATTATGGATCAAGCACTTATTCCCTCGGTGATCTTAATGCCAAACTGAGCTTCAACCTGTCTTCGAAGAATAGGCTCTATCTCTCCTTCTATGCCGGTCAGGACAAGTACGGCAGAGATACAGAAATGACCAGCAGAACCGATAGCCTGACTCAAAATAGTAGTTTTGGGGAAAGCTTAAAGTGGGGCAATATTCTCGGGAGTTTAACCTGGACCCATGTGTTTGGCGACAAACTGTTTATGAACGCCTCCCTGTCAAGAACGTCGTACCACCTCAGGAGCGATTATGAAGACAGCCAGGTGCTTACTACAAAAACCAATACTTTCCGGTCCGATCTGGCGGTAAGTTACCTGTCACAAATCGAAGACTATTCCGCTCGTGTTAATTTTGATTACGCCCTTTCAGGTTACCACCATCTCAATTTTGGTGCATTGGGAACTTCCTACGGTTTTAGTCCGGGGGTTTCAACAATGGTAATTAAAGTTGATACTGCTTCTGCGTTTCTTGGTGCGCCGTTGAGCAAATTACAATCAGGTTCAGTTGATTTCTACCTGGAGGACAAAATTGAACTCCCATCAGGGTTTTATACCAGGGCAGGGTTGCGGTCATCCAATTATTTAACAGCCAACAAAAGTTATTTCGCCCTGGAGCCAAGACTCTCCCTAGGTATGATGTTTTCTGGGAACCTCAACATTCAGCTGTCCTACTCAAAAATGCAGCAACCCTTGCATCTTCTTTCCAATTCCGGGCTAGGCATGCCTACCGATCTTTGGGTTCCGTCAACCGATTCCATCCCGCCCCAGCAATGTCATCAATTTTCCATGGGTGGGAGCAAAACATTAAAAGGATTTACCGTTGGTCTTGAAGGATATTATAAGCGCTTCTCCAACCTGATTTCTTATGGAGAAGGGGCTTCTTTCTTGATGAACAGCAAAAACTGGCAGTCAATGATTGTTCAGAATGGCATTGGGAAAGCATATGGCGCTGAACTTCTTATACGTAAGGAGGAAGGAAAGTTAAAAGGTTGGTTGTCGTATACACTTTCCTGGAACAAGAGGCAATTCAGTGAGCTAAATGGTGGGAAATGGTTCGATTATCGGTTTGATCGAAGACATGATCTGTCGATTAATCTCCAGTATTTTTTCCGACCGACCAGCGTTTTCAGCTGTTCCTGGGTGTATGCAACTGGCCAACCAGTGACCTTACCTAGTGCCATATTCCCTTATGTAGAGTATCCTATGGGCGGTAACAACATGAACTATACTATTTTCAACAATCAGAATGTGTTGTCACAATTTGCTGAAATATCCCGGCGACGTGGGGAGCTGATTTATTATGATCAGATCAATAATTATCGGTTACCCGCCTATCACAGGCTGGATGTCAGCCTGAGTTTCATCAAGCAGCTCAAGCACAGCGAACGAACTTTTTCAATAGGTCTTTACAATGCATACAGTCGACGTAATGCATTTTACGTCAGTTATGTAGATGATACTTCCGGCGCCTGGGCACAGAAATTCACTGGCGGATTTAAGATCATCACGCTATTACCGATCATTCCCAGTATTTCTTACAGATTACGCTTTTAATATGAAACTGAAACATATTATTCTTGGATTCATCACGGTTTTGTCAGCGTCAGGCTGTAAGAAGGAATTTGTCATTAACATCCCGGATCATCAGATACCGGTTGTAAATTGCCTATTACATCCCGACAGCATGTGGAAACTGAACCTGGTTTGGAGTTCATCACCGACCGGCATCTATCAATTCAGGAGTATCACCGGAGCACAAGTGCAATTGAAATGGCCAGGTGCAAATTTAATCCTCGATCATTTCGTCGATGGTAAGCCCGGGTTTTATACCAAACCCGAACAAATCGTCCCGGGACTTGAAAATTCAGATATCAGCCTGGAAATTCAGGTCGGCGATACGATTCTTTCAGCCACAACTCGCATACCTCCAAAACCTTTGGTAAACTTGGAGGTACTTTCAATTCAGGTGACACCGATTCAAGATCCCATAACACGGGAAATTTACCGCTATAGTGTCAAGGGTAACGCAAAACTGACCATTACTCAGCCGCCGGGTGGGCAACGGTTTTATTCCCTTTCAGCAGGTTACCGGCCTTATACGGGAAGTCCATCCGATTCCAGCAGTCTTGGCAATAAAGTTTTTCAGGACAATTTATCTATGATCATTAATGATCCAAGGTGCCTCTCCTCGATCTCAGTCAACGAAGGATATCTGTTGGACCTTGGCCTGGTTGAATCTACTTCCGCGGAAGTTCTTATCGTTTTTACGGGCGGTATCTGGTATCCTTATGAACCCTTCGAATTCTTTACCCTGGTAATAAGATCCATAACCGAAGAGTACTTCCAATACGATAAAAAGATACGGGATCAGTACATTTCAAGCCGGGATCCTTTCGGTGAACCGGTGAAGATTCCGTCCAATATCCAAAATGGGCTTGGCATATTTAGTGGCATTAATTCTACCTGCCTACAGATACGGGTAAAATAACTTTTCGATTATTTATTTTGGTATAAACAATAAAACACCTACTTGTTTGAAAATGCAAGTATTTCATTGTCTTAACGTTCCAACTCAAATATGAACTAGAGACCTCAGAATAATTGGAATTACTACTTAAATCTGGACATTGAGCTAAGCATGGGCCATGTGTAAAAATATTTTTGGCAGGCACTTTGATTTATTCCGCATTCATGTTCCCCTCGGAGAAGTGTCATCCCGTTGAAAAACGGGACCCCGTCCCCAACCACTGAACTAATTCTTAATACACCGCACCGAGCACCCAAAATACCTCCGGTCTTCCTGCCGGGCAATTCCCAAAGTTATCGGCTAATTGCGATCGTTTTGTCCAGCCGGTTAGACGTTGTTTATGACCTTAATCGATTGGGTTAAATATAAAATTTTCTTCCTGGTATTTAAACGGTTGCAAAATATTTTAGGTAAAACCGGTAATATTCTTGCCCGACGACATATTAATGTCTTAGGGAACACAAAAATGTTCTTTGCAATTCCTCTTGAGACTGTTTATTATCGCTTTTATAATGGGTATACAGGTGAATATTGTTATGGAAGCAGATATATTTCAGCTTCTCCATACATTACCTATGAGATAATCTATCTTTATGCTCCAGCGCCAATTGAAGAAGGTTAGCCAAATAGAAAAACCTGCCAGGCCGCTGAAAAGTGGCCTGGCTTATCAATAAGACAACTTATGAGGAACTTGTTTTACTTATTTTTCATGTTTTTTGTAAGTTCATGTAGCAATGGCTTTGACGTTGTAAATCAAGCTCCCCCAACGACCTTTGTGTATTGCGTTCTAAACCCTTCAGATTCGGTACACTATGTCCGAATAAATAAGTCCTTTATCACATTTGATAATGTATATGATTATGTAAAGCGCTCAGATTCTTTGTATTATCCGGATTTATACCTTTTAATTGAATTAACCGACTATCATTTGCGTGTCGTTTCAGTTAAACCGGAGAAAGTCATCTATTTTTCAAAGGACTCGGGATTGTTTGCACAGACCCCCAATATTCTCTATGCTTTCCCTTTTGACCTGAAACAGTATGCAAAAGCAAAACTTCGTTTGATTATTCCCAATAACCCCGATACCATAACTAGCGAAACTTCAATTGTTGATTCCTGTGAGTTTTATCTCCCAGGAAAATGGTCGTCCAACAAAAGTATGAGTTTCTTCGGTGGCTGCTATAATTTACATTGGAGAACAGGAAATGGCGCCTTTCATTCGATGAGATATACTTTCCATTATTCCGACTTCGTAAAGAACGATACCATCCCAAGATCTTTTGAATATCAATTTCAATCCGATTTGGATCCAAATGGTGAACGGGATTTCTGCCTGACTTTGAAGGATTTACTTTATACAGTAAAATTAAGAATACCCAACAGGCCGGAAGTTGAAGCCAGAATGTTTGACTCAATTGATTTTCATATCGATTCAGCGGATAAATTCCTATATGATTATGCCAATCTTTTCCGATCCAACCCGGCAGAATATGCCCTGATCAATTTCACTAACCTTAAAAATAGCAGTGGCATTTTTTCATCCAAACTAACGATTCATCATACAGGTATGGGATTGGATGTGCAGGCGCTTGACTCATTGAGCAATAGCAAGATCACTAAGAACTTAAAATTTGTTCGCTATAAATAATCTCCGGACACGAATGTTGCCAAATCAAAACGGAACTCTAAAACTGCGGCCAGCCCCAAGATATAATTGGCTTTCTTCCTCCTACAAAGAGATGAAGTTCAATCATTGGTGATTTTTCGAAACATCAATTCTTAATACACCGCACCGAGCACCCAAAGTACCGCCGGTCTTCTTGTCGGGCAATTCCCAACGTTATTGGCCAAGGTGCGATCGCCTTGTCCGGCCAGTTTGACTTTGTTTATGACCTTAATCGACTATGGTCAATACAAAATTTTCTTCCTGGTATTCAAATGGTTGCAAAATATTTAATTTTTCCGATTAAGGTTCGGGCAATTACTAACATATATAAGATGAGACCTTAATTGATGGTCTCCTAATCTTTAATTCTTAACCGATGAAAAGGATAACAAAGTTTATTGGGTTTAGCCGAAAACCAAGGGAAGCCGTAACTTACATTATGAAAAAGATGAAAATTAGATTACTGCTCTTCACACTAACCTTTGTTTCTTTGCACCTTAATTCTCAGGTTGTTCCGCCAAAGGAAATCTATGTTCCTGAGATTCTCGACCATAAAATAGCCATGAACCTTTCCGATGTATTCCCAGATTTCTCCTACACCTTGCTGGAAGCGACTAATGGATCTTACATTGGGAAAATAGAGATGCTTTTTATGGACCAAAACCTCATTTTGGTATACGAAAGTATGGCGAAAAAGTTATTGAGATTTTCGAAAGATGGCCGGTTCGTTGGCGAGTTCATGAGACGGGGAAATGGACCCGGTGAATTTATTGAAATTAAATCGATAGATGGAAATGGTAACGGAGCACTTCTGATTCTAAGAAATGGACAGTACATTGATATTATGGATTATGAAGGACATTTAGTGAAAACCCTCCGATTATCGGGAACCCCTGTAATTGCCAGATGGGTGAATCCAAATGTAATCGCACTGTTTTACCCTTACCCAAATTATTATCTAAATGAGGGTTATGAAATTGACTTTATCGATCGAAATGGCAAGCTGATATCAAGGGAATTGAAACACTCGATGAAAGATACCGGTTCAGGAATAGGAACATATATTATATGTCAGCACAACCAAGGTTCCTTGTATTATTGGAACCCACAAAATGACACGGTATTCACGATTTCACAATCCGCAAAGGTTTATCCGAGGTACATTTTTACTCATAACGGGCGGCACAGCGATGCAATGAAAACCAGAACAGCAACCTATAGTCCTTCCCTGGATGCCGCATACATAGTTGACTTATATCATGAATGGGGCGATTATATCTTTATATCAGGGTTCAATAACCGGATTTCATATTTGGGCTTGATCAATAAAAAGAGGAATATTTCCGGTGATGTCAATTATGACATGAAAAAATGGACCTATAAGGGCCTGCTAAATGATGTTGATGGCGGCATGTCTTTCTGGCCCGGACAGAATCAGCCGGATGGATCGGTAACGAAACCTATTGACGCTATCAATCTCCTCGAAATCATTGAACATAACCGGTCGATTGGCCTAAAGGTCGATCCAGCAAAAAAAGCCGCATTTCAGAAAGAAGTGAGCGAAAAGGTTACTGAATTATCTAATCCGATCATTATGAGAATTGCCAAATAATATGATTGGTCCTATTACTAAACATACTGGGATTATTCTTAAATCCGGACATTGAGATAAGCTATGCGCCATGTGTAAAAATAATTTTGGCAGGCACTTTTAATTATTCCGCATTCATGTTCCCCTCGGAGAAGTGTCATCCCGTTGAAAAACGGGATCTTGTCACAACCACGGAACTAATTCTTAATACATCGCACCGAGCACCCAAAGTATCTCCGGTCTTCCTGCCGGGCAATCCCCGGACTATCAGAGCAAATTCCGCGGCGCCAGCCATTGTCGCCGTCGATCGTGGAGGCAGTCCAGAAATAGCCGGCATAGCCATCGCTCTGGAACCCTTCATATCCACGGCATCCGCCAGGCAAAACCTTAAATCCGTAAGCATCGGTTCCATTGCCCAGTTTCCATCCTGAGGTGGATTTTAGTTTTGTGCCGGCATCGCCCGAGGTTCTCCAGTCGCGATGAACTATTTCATTATCAGCTATCCCGATGAATTTCTCGAGCTCCATCCATTCCCGGTCGGTGGGCAGGTGCCAGCCCGATGGGCACGCCGTTCTTGCCGCTACCCAATTGTACAGCACTCCATATTTTTCAAACTCCGCCCGCTGGCGTGCCTCATCGGTATTAACGCCATCATATCCATAAACATAATGACACTCCTCCTCAAACAGACCCGTATACACCTTATCCACCTTCGGTAGAAAAGCCAGGTTTTCCGCCATCCACGTCTGCTTGCCAATCACCACCGCCTTGTACTGATGCCCGTCGCGCACATCGGTAAAGTTTTCCTGCGCACTCACCCCGACCGACGTAAAAAAGTTTAATAGGAGAATGGTTAGGAGCTTAATTGGATAGGAGGTAAGGGACGGGGTCCCCGCCTCCGGCTGCGCCTTCGCGGGGATGACAACTCTTCGACGATAATTACCTCTCGGCTGCCTTGAATCTGTAATTTCAAAATTCAAAATTCTCATTTCGAATCTCCTCTTTCTCCCTTCATTAATCTTTCAATCTCCTCAACCGTTCGTGGCAATCCG
>CAIXHD010000154.1 GCA_903919065.1 uncultured Bacteroidota bacterium | reverse complement strand
CGGCTTATGCACCTTCGATGGAAAATCTTTCAAAATATTTAAACCTTCCGATGGGATGTCGGCCAGTCAGGTTTGGGCCATAGCCGAAGATGAGGAAGGCAACATGTGGTTTGGCAGTTATGGCGATGGGTTATATAAATACAATGGCAGGCAATTCAAGCGATTTACTCATAAAGATGGCCTTTCAGATGATAAGGTGAGAATACTCTGCTATTCAAAAAACTTTCATTGTCTGATTGTTGGATCCCAGGAAGGATTAAGTACAATCAAAGGGGAAACCATCACCGCCTCTCCTGAAGAAGTGTACCCCGAAAAAATCGGCGGATGCATTACCGGAATCATTGACGCAGGAAAATTCATTCTGATAACCAACTATGGTCATCAAAACCCTGCCCGCTTTAACCCGGACACCAATGAATTTGTCATTTTGAACGACCAGGGGAAACACTATCCGGACTTTAGCTTTTCGGGATTTATCAGCTCTAAAGGCGATACCGTATTATCTTCTGGCTATTCAGGAGCAAGGATATATGGGAAAAACAGAATAGTTGAAAACGACTCCCTCGGGCAAGTATTTGGCATAACGGAGGATAACCGGGGAGATCTGTGGATAGCTGCCTGGTCCTATCAAAACGTGGAGTTGAGTGGTGGAATCTTTCGGTATGATGGAAAAACCTTTAAGAATTTTAAAGAATCATTTGGCATTAAGGAGCTGCAAATCTGGTCAGTATTCTATGACCGCCAGCAGGATCTTCTCTGGATAGGAACTGAAACAGAAGGCTTGTTCAGGGTGTCTTTCTCTTATATAACGTACTTCTCACCCTCCTACTTCCACCTGGCGGAGGAACAAATCAATGAATTATATGTTGATTCAACTAATACATTATGGATTTCAGGGAATCGGGAATTAATAAAAATGAAACCCGATGGAAGCTATTCGTTTTTCGACAAATATCCGATGATCTCCGCTTTTCGCCGGTTTTGGAATGATCCCGGACAAAAGGGGGTTCCTCGAATGGGAGAAACCTCCCTGACAGCAAAAAACACAGCAGAGAGAAACATCCCGGAATTTATAAAAAAGGCTGAGTTAAATTTCTGTCAGGTTTGGGAAGGTCAGGACCACTTCCTGTTTTATACCAGTGAATTCGGACTCCACCGTTACGATAGCGTTACCAATAAAACGGACTACTTTGGACAGTCAGGTGGTCCAGATCCGGTTGCTTTGATGGGGGACACGCTGATTGCGGGACTCTGGGGAGCTACTGCTTTAATGCCACTCGTGCAATCAAATCTGATTGGTTATGATTATTCCTTAGCTCCGCCTCCTGGTCTTTACCGGTTTTTCACTAAGAGTGGTGATCCCAAAGATGTCAGCCGGATTGTCAAACACGACAATTCGTTCTGGTATACCACAAAAACCAGCGGATTATGGATGAGTAAGGGGATGAACATGATTCACTTTAACGAACAGGATTCTACCTTAAGCAATAATGTAAACGACATTTGCTTTGATATTCAAAATCACGTGATTTTCGGAACCAATACCGGCGAGATTTGCATTGGCACCTATGCAGACTCCCGGCTGAAAATTGATCTAAAAATCAGCAGTGATAACGGATTGCGTGGAAGCAGCATCTCCTGGCTAGTGCCAGATTCCAATAATAATTTATGGGTTGGCACAAATGAAGGATTAAATTGTATCGACCTGAATGAACTATATTCAACTGGAAAATATATCATCCGTTTTCTCGATGAAGAAAGCGGTTATACCGGACAACCTTCAAAAAGGGCAGTCATTGATGCCAGAGGCAACCTGTGGATAGCAGCCGGTGAACAGCTAATCAAGGTGAATACAAAAAGTGTTCTGTCTGCCCCGCAACTATGGGGGAAGGTCATTCTAACCTCAATGGAGGTTGATCAGATCCCTGCTGACAGTTTGATTAAAAGCGGGGATTTTACCCTGAAATATTCAGAAAATGACCTGGCTTTTCAATTCGACATTTTGAATTACATTGATCCTGGCGAAGATATGTTCCGATACATGCTTCGGGGTTATGACAAGAACTGGCGGGAATGGGGTATGGACAGGAAGGCTGTTTATACTAATCTACCTCCTGGCAATTATGTACTTTGTGTAGAGTCATATAATCAGAGAACATTGGCAAAGGCTAAATCGGTGGAGTTCGATTTTAAAATACATCATCCCTGGTGGAGGCTTTGGTACATACAGGCTTTATCAGCCATTCTTTTCCTGATACTCGTAACAATTACCATATTTAAGTATGTGGGAAATGAGAAGAAGAAACAGCAGGAAGAAGCTGAACTCGAAAAGAAAATGCAGCAGCTTCAATACCTAAGCATCGCCAATCAATACAATCCCCACCTCACATTCAATCTTTTTAATACAGTAGCCGGATTCCTTCATTCCAGTCAGATGGAGGAAGCCCTCAAACTGACTAACAGTTATGCACAGCTTCTCCGGCGGACCCTGCTTAATAACCGCAGCTTTAAAATCACTTTTGAAGAGGAATTGGCAGCGGTCAGGGACCTTTTGGAATTGGAAGCCATCAGCTCGGAAGGAAGCGTTACTTATGACATCCAGACCTCGCCTGACCATTCTGAGACCTGGCTCCCCCGGTCACTTCTATTCCTGTTCGTTGAGAATGCCATCAAGCACGGCACACGTGCCCAGCCCGAAAGCCCTCAGATTCGGATCAAGTCACACACGGAGGATTCAACCCTTATTATCGAAGTCATGGATAATGGACCGGGTCTGAATCAATATCAGGAAACCAAACCCAGCGGAACCGGAAACGGGTTCAAGATCGCCAATGAGATCATCGAATTGTATTATTTCCATTCAAAACAGCGCATCAGCTATGAATTCCTGCCTGCTCCCAACGACTCCCCCGAAACCTTTACAGTGGTGATTATCAGGGTTCCCCTTGTCTAGAGTACTTTTAACCTTCTTTCTCAAGCGACGGGAAAAAGGAGGGTTCGAACATGACGAATATCACAAACGATCCGGTTTTCGAGGCCAAAACATTGGAGTTCTCGCTTTATACTCCTTATACGAAGGTCCAAACCGAATTTCAAGTTCCTTTTCTTCAAAAACCTTTG
>CAIXHD010000153.1 GCA_903919065.1 uncultured Bacteroidota bacterium | reverse complement strand
GGCGATTTTGATATCCCGATTTTTGACCCGGTTTTCCGCAAGGAGTTCCCTGATTTAAATGATGATGAATTGGAACAGCTGACCCTTCTGACTGTGAAAACTAAACAGAAGATGGATGCCGGAACACTATCCGTCTTGGAACGGAAAGATTGGGCAGGGGTAAGCGAAAAGCGGATGGTCTGTGACTTGCTCGACTTGAAAAATAGAATATTGCATTACTAATAATATATAATGAATAATATATTACATTTGTAATGTAATATACGAAAAATGGACAAGCTTTTGCTTCAATCAATAATGTTTTCACACCGGGAAAGGTTTCTGGCTGACAGGGGTTTGGTTAACAGGGAGATAGAGGTCAAAATAGAACCATTCCTCAAGCAGAAGGAGGTTCTTTTCCTGAGCGGTATACGGAGGTGCGGTAAATCCAGTATTCTTTCGCTTGTTGCCCGCAACCTGATCAGTAAGGGGCTGATTAAAGAGAATCAGGTTCTTTCCATAAATTTTGAGGATGAGCGACTTGTTCGTTTCGGTGTAGAGGATTTTGAATCGCTTTACCAGGCATTTCTTGAGCTGGATAATCCTCAGGGCAAAAAGTGGTTGTTCCTGGACGAGCTGCAGGTGATACCGGGTTGGGAGCGATGGGTTCATCGGATGTACGAATTTGAGGATGTCAAGATGTTCATCACCGGTTCAAACAACTCACTGAGCAACTCTGTCCTTAGTTCTGCTCTTACTGGCAGAAACCGTGAGCTTCGTGTTCACCCTTTCTCCTTCAGGGAATATCTTGGTATGAAAGGGGTTGGCGAGGTTAAGCCACATGACTTGCTTTCAACTGAAAAAGCAACACTTATCAAGCGGGAATTTACGAACTTCTCCAGGTTGGGTGGGTTTCCTGAAGTTATTAAGAATATGGATGTCACCATCATTGACGCCTATTTTAAAGACATTATGCATCGCGATGTGATCACCCGGCATCAGATCCGTAATGCCAGGGAAATCCGTGAGCTGTGCCTCTATCTGATCACCAACAGCGGCAATCTTTTAAGTTATGAATCTTTAAGGAAGATGCTGCAGGTAAAGAGCGTTTCAACCATCCGAAACTACCTTGAAATTCTGAAAGAGGTTTTCCTTGTACAGTCCCTTTCGAGGTATGATTTTTCGATAAAAAAGCAGATATTCAATCCGGATAAGTACTATGTAACAGATATTGGATTTTACCAGTCGCTTGGGTTCCGTTTTTCGGAGAACCTTGGTCAGGTACTGGAAAATATCGTTCTGCACCATTTGATTCGTAATCATGACGATTTGTATTACTGGATCTCAGCCGGCGGTAAAGAGGTGGATTTTCTTGTACGTGAAAAAACTGTTCTGGTCGAGGCTATTCAAGTCACCTATGATTTGAATCCGGAAAACCGTGACAGGGAATTATCAGGATTAATCTCGGCAGCAAAAGAATTGGGGCTTTCAAAACTTACCATACTAACAAACGATCAGGAGGATCAAATAAAGCTTGGCGAATATGAAATTCAGGTTATTCCAGTTTGGAAATGGCTTCTGATACAGTAAGATAAATAATAATGGCCAAACACGAAAAATTCCATTATAAGTCGGCCGGTGAAATAATCGACAGGGCAAAGGAGCTGAATATCGATCTTCCCTGGTCGGGCTTGGTTGATCCATTGCTGCAGCCGGCGTTCATAAGGGGCATCCGGGTACCCAACCGCCTTGCCGTTCAGCCCATGGAGGGTTTTGACGCTGATGATAAAGGCATGCCTGGCGATCTTGCTTTCAGAAGGTATGGAAGATATGCTGCAGGCGGCAGTGGGATGATCTGGTTTGAGGCGGCCAGTGTGCTGGCCGATGGGCGCTCGAATCCACACCAGATGATGATTACGGATGACACCCTTGAACAGTTCAAAAAATTAACTGAACATGTACGCAAAGTCGCAGAAGAGACCTATGGCCCCGCCCACAGGCCTTTTCTCGTACTTCAATTAACCCACTCTGGCCGTTACAGCAAGCCGGGTGGCAACTTTCAACCAAAAATCTTCTCCGACAACCCGTACCTGGATCCACCTCACCCCCCAACCCCCTCTCCCGCGCTCGCTTCGCTCACGGGAGAAGGGGAGCACCGCGGTGTTCCTGAAACCCCACACCCAACACCCGACACCCCATACCCGATACCCGATACCCGACACCCGATACCCGTTTTTTATTCCGACTCCGATATTGATGCCGTCAAAGCTGCCTACATTCACGGAGTTGAACTGGCTGAACTGGCAGGATTTGACGCTGTGGATGTGAAAGCCTGCCACGGTTACCTGTTGCATGAAATGCTTTATGCATTTGATCGCACAGACAGTAGGTACGGCGGTTCGTATGAAAACAGGACCCGATTTTTAAGAGAAGTGCTGAATGTCCCTTCGAAAATAATTAAGGCAGTTCGGCTGAGTGGGTTCGATCTGATACCCTATCCGTATGGCTTTGGAATGAATTCCGATGGCTCAGCAGCGATTGATCTGTTGGAAGTTAAGAAGCTGATTGCAGAGTTTGCCCCAATAGTACCACTCTGGAATATTACCGCCGGAGTGCCACGATTGGCAGCTCATGTGGGCCGACCGTATGACCGGGGTGCTTTCAATTCTCCTCCGCCGGATGAACATCCGCTTCAGGGTGTCGCCAGGCTTATTGGCATAACCGGACAATTACAACAAACCTTTCCCGACCTGTTCTTTGTGGGAACGGGGTATTCATGGCTGCGACAGTTTTATCCCCATGTGGGCGCCGGAGTTCTGGAAAAGAAGATGGCTTCCTTTATCGGATTGGGCCGCAGCTCATTTGCTTATCCTGATTCTCCCAGGGACCTGATGGACAAAGGAATTCTCGACCCAAAGAAAGTTTGCGTTTCGTGCTCAAAGTGCACCGAATTTATGCGCCAGGGCGGTCCTGCAGGGTGCGGGGTGCGCGATGCGGAATACAAAGGCTCAAGGCTCAAGGCTCAAGGCTCAGGGGAAGGCTCAAGGCTCAAGGCTCAAGGCTCAGGGGAAGGCTCAAGGCTCAAGGCTCAAGGCTCAAGTGAAGGCTCAAGGCACAAGGCGCAAGGCTCAGGGGAAGGCTCAAGGCTCAAGGCGCAAGGCGCAAGTGAAGGCTCAAGGCACAAGTTTCAAGGCTCAGGGCAAGAGTTTCTGACTAACCCCAGACTTCAGTCTGGGGGGGGGCCATACAGTGCGTCTGTTCTCATCATCGGCTCGGGAGCTGCAGCCTTAAATGCTGCTCTGTGCCTCTGGGAATCGGGAGTGCATGATATAGTTATTGTCACGGAGAAATGGGGTGGGGGCACCTCCAATAATGCCGGTTCCGATAAGCAGACTTATTACAAAATGTCGCTGGATCCGGGTGTTCCGGATTCGGCCGGCGAAATGGCCGTCGACCTTTGTCACGGTGGTGCAATGCATGGTGATATTGCCCTTTGCGAAGCCCAGCATTCGATCCGCTCTTTTTATAATCTGGTTCGCCTGGGTGTTCCTTTCCCGCATGATAGATATGGATCCTACCCCGGCTACAAAACGGATCATGACCCCCGTGCACGAGCCACATCCACAGGACCACTCACTTCTCACCTGATGTTTAAATGCCTGGCCAGAAAGGTTAGGGATTATGGAATTCCTGTTCATGACCACATTGTAATAACTGAATTGTTGACCGGGGATGAGTCTGATGGAAAGGTGATTACAGGGGCTGCTGGGTTTGATCAAACAAAATTATCGGAAGCCGGAAACGGATTTGTAATTTATTCTGCCAAGAATGTGATCCTCGCAACCGGTGGCCCGGCTGGCATTTATAAGCAATCAGTGTATCCCGAAAGTCAGACAGGCTCCATTGGGATGGCCCTGAAGATTGGTGCAAAAGCGCAAAACCTGAGCATATCGCAATTCGGCATCGCTTCAGTGAAATTCCGATGGAACCTGTCGGGTTCTTATCAGCAGGTGATTCCAAGATATTATTCTACAGATCAGAATGGTACAGAGGAACGGGAATTTCTGAATACGCATTTTCCGGACATTGAATCCCTTTCTACTGCTATTTTTCTGAAAGGTTATCAATGGCCGTTTGATCCGAAAAAGGTGAATAATTTTGGCTCCTCCCTGATCGATTTGCTCGTTCAGAATGAAACTGCTGTTGTCAGAAAAGTTTATATCGATTTTACCCGAAATCCTGATGGCTTCCACCTGGATATGCTCCAGCCTGTGGCCCGGGAATACCTGGAACGGTCGGGAGCATTGGCTGCAAACCCCATTGAGCGATTGACGTTGATGAACCAGCCTGCAATCGACCTGTACAAGAGTCATGGAATTGATATTACCTCGGAACCATTGGAAATTGCAGTATGTGCACAGCACAATAATGGAGGACTTGTCGGTGATATCTGGTGGGAATCAAATATTCGCGGCCTTTTCCCGATTGGCGAAGTCAATGGTTCACACGGCATTACCCGGCCAGGTGGTGCGGCACTAAATGCCGGCCAGGTCGGCGGCATCCGCGCCGCAATGCGCATTGTCACCCGTCACCCGTCACCCGTCACAAGTCACCCGTCGCCCGTCACCCGTCACCCATCACCTGTCTCTTGTCACACTCTGCTTGCCGGCAAAGGCACACTGGACCACCTCGAAGCTTTGGCCGAGCTTAAGCAGCGCATGTCGGAACATGGCGGACCGGTTCGCAACCGCATAACAATAAAAGCAGAAGTTGAAAAAGCCTGGAATCTTTGGTATCGGTTGAATAGTGAGATTAAAGCCGTTAATCCAGCCGAACTGGTGACGGCCTTGCGAACATTCGACCTGTGTTTAACCCATGCGGTATATCTGGAATCGATCGCTGAATATCTGGATAAATCTGAAGATGAACTTTTTACTCAGAGAAATATTCTCGAAATTTATCTTGATGAGAATCTGAAGGTCCAAAAAAACTGGGTGCCTGTCAGACCGGTTCCAAACGAAGAATTGTGGTTTGAGCAAGTTTGGAAACAGTATATTTCATCCACAAATGATGAAAAATGACCCCATGAATTCTTTCGGAAAATTGGTGTGGATTTGTGTAATAATTTGTGTCAATTTGTGGATAAATTCTTAAATAAATGAAGGTCGCAGTAGTTACGGGAGCCAGTCGCGGAATCGGTTATGCCATTGCAAACGCATTGGCTGCTAAGGATTATCAGGTGGTTGGGATTTCAAGAAACATTGAGCCCGGAGCTCCGTTTGCCCTGACTATTCAGGCAGATATTTCAGATATAGAAAGTCAGGCCAATGTTTTAAGCCAGATTGCAGCGAAATTTGGCCGGATTGATCTCCTGGTTAACAATGCAGGTGTGGCCCCATTGAAAAGGATGGATATTCTGGAGGCGGGGGTCGACAGCTTCGACCGGCTCATGAATATCAATTTGAGAGGACCGTTCTTCTTTACACAACTGTTGGCTAATTATATGCTGGCAAACCTGGAGAGGGAGAGGAGCGAAGCAAGCAGAGAAGGTGAGGAGGTTAAGAAGTCGGTGATATTTATAACTTCGGTGTCGGCAGTTGCTTCATCACCGGAGCGTGCAGAATATTGCATTTCCAAGGCAGGTTTGAGCATGGCAGCCCAGGTTTATGCCGACAGGCTCGCTTCAACAGGTATCTCGGTTTATGAAATCAGGCCGGGCGTGATTTATACCGATATGACTGCGGGAGTTAAAGAGAAATACGATAAAAAAATTGCTGAAGGTCTGATCCCGGAAGGTCGCTGGGGACAGCCGGAAGATATCGCAAAGGCAGTGGCAGCTCTTGCCGGCGGCGAAATACCCTATTCCACGGGAACCATTATCGAGATTAGCGGCGGGATGAATATCAGACATCTGTAAAAACATGAAAACGCGCCTATTCATCTTATTTGCCTGGTCACTCAGTCTGGGTTTTTTCATTGTTTCCTGCAAAAAGGATGAACCCGCCCCTGTTCAGCAGGAAGTTATCTGGCAGTACATCGAAACATACGACCTGCAAAAACTCAATACTATCCTGAATACGGAACTCGAAAAATTCCTGGTGAGTTCAACTATGCATGCTGCTGATTTTCAGGGTCAGTTCACAACGCCTGAATTTCCTGTAAAATTATACCGGGTAACCTATCCCACCATAGTTCCTGAACTCGGAATAAGCACGGTGGCCTCAGGATTGGTAGCCATACCCGACAATGGTCGGGATTCAATGCCCGTGATCTCATACCAGCATGGAACGGTTGCGGCCAAGGATGACTGCCCTTCCAATCCCAATACATCACTGGAAACCCAGTTGATGATTGCGCAGTATGCCTCCCATGGCTATATCCTGATCGGAGCCGATATGATTGGCCTCGGAGTATCAGATCAGCCCCATGCTGATTTCGTCAGGCTCACCACCGAACAGGCCTGTATTGATATGCTAAGTGCAGCTGATACAGTTCTTAAAGCACAGAAAATCAAAAAGGGTCCTCTGTTCCTGCATGGCTGGTCACAGGGAGGTTGGGCCACCATGACCTTTCTGAGGAAACTTGAAGCCTTGGAAATCCGCGTCGCAGCTGCATCAACGGCTTGCGCCATAGCCGACATTTTCGCAATAATGGATCGATGGATCTATAATCCCCAGCCGGAAGATTCACCCGCTCTGCCGGGTTTTATGGCAAATATTCTCTTCGCCTATGAATATTACAGCCCGTTACCGGGCCTTACCGCCTCAGCAATCAAACCTGAATATTACCAGGCTTCCAAAGATCTTTATGAGTGGAAGTTAGATGTGATGTCCTTCCTTTTACAAACCACCTTCAAAACCAGAGAGTTTTTTCGACCGGAATTTTTATTGACCAGAAATGTCGGAAACGCTCCATTCTGGCAGGCCCTCGATCAAGCCCAGGCTTACCGCTGGCTCTGTCAGACCCCACTTAAAATGTATTATGGAGAGGCCGATATAGTCACACCGGTTTATCTCTCCACGCTGCCGGCAACTTACCAAAATCAGATGGGATCCAAAACCAGTGCAATTTCGGCGGGAGCGAAGGCTGACCATCGCGCGACCTTTGTTTACTCGCTTATTCTTGTCAAGCCATGGTTCGATGAATTTTTGAAAAAATAATTCTACTCTGTTCGTGGTGCGGGGTGGGATGACCACAAGGCTTTTGTCCGCCAAGAGCCGTGCTACTCAGAAGTGCATCCGGATTAAATAGCAAATTCGTAAATTTAGAGGACCGAATATTATTAATAACCAGTGCAATGAAACATAATAAAATACTGATTGTCACAATTCTTTTTCTCAGTGTATTATCAGCAATTTCATGCAGAAAGTATGAACCCTTCGACCGGCAGTCCCGGGTTTTAACCGAGGAAATAATAGCTCAGCTTGAAGATTCAGCCGACAGGGTTTTCAATGAGATCAGTACCCCCGGATTGATTGCCCTGATTTCAGTGGAAGGTGAGCATGATTACCTCATTAAACGCGGGGTAAGCAATATTACCACCGGCGAACCCATGGATGAACGGAACTGGTTCAGGATTGCCAGCAACACTAAAACATTTACCGGAACAGCAGTTCTGATATTGGTTGATGAGGGCCTGATAAATCTTGATGCCTCGATTTCGTCTTATCTCCCTGAATTCAATATACCGGCAGGCGATCAGATTACCGTCAGAATGCTCGGTAATATGACCAGCGGATTATATAATTATTCCGATGATCCGGGGCTGTGGGAATACTTCATTAACAGCAATTTTATCATGACTTTTCCTCCGGATTCATTATTGGCAATGGCATTCCGTCATCCTGCAAAATTTAAACCCGGAACCAGCTATGAATATTGTAATACAGATATTGTCCTGCTTGGCTTGCTGATTGAAAAAGTTACCGGAAAACCGGTTAGTCAGGTGATAAAGGACAAAGTAACCGATCCTATGAATCTGGATAATACTTACTGGGGAGGACCATATTTTAAATATACCCCTTATTCACACGGTTATAATTCCGATTTGGGTTCACTGACAGATGCCACCAACTGGAATCCTTCCTGGGGCTATTCGGCAGGAGCTATGGTTTCCAATATCCATGATATGAAAATCTGGGCAAAAGCTGTGGCAGAAGGAAGGTTGTTATCAGATAGGATGGCTGAAGTGATGTTTAAATGGGGTACGGACGGATATGGCTTCTGCATTGAAAAGTTGGATTATAAAAATGATAGATGGATTGGGCACCCGGGAACAATACCCGGATACAATTCCCAGGTATTCTTTAATCTTCAAAAGAAAATCACATTGGTAATTTATTCAAATACCGATGTCGGGCTTCCCGCTCAGGCATTTCTTATTTCGTGCATTAAAATCCTTAGTGAGTAAATCATATTGAAATAATCATGCACATCGAGATTCCAATCGACGAGATCAGCAAAATGGCTGATGTTACCGCAGATGCATTTATGGATTGCAATGACCCCATCGGTAACTTTATTTTTTATCATGAGCCTGAACATCTTAAACTGAAGCGAAGATTTTTCAGGTCACTCGTAACCGCCTGCCCGCCTTCTGCCCTGAGGATGGGAATGACGTCTGAAATGGCTGCTGTTGCCATCTGGTTCCCGCCTGGAATGGACCATTCAGGAGATGAAGATGCCGACCCGTTTCTGGAATCGGATTTTCAGCATCAGGAAACAATGGAAAGACTTATACAGGTTGGCAATGTAATCAATGTCCTGACAGAGAACCTTGGAAATGAGCCCCAGTGGTATCTCCACCTGGTAGCCGTGTCGCCAAAGTTCATGGGACATCGATATTCATCACTTCTGGTGGAACCTATACTGAAGAGGGCCGACGAGGAAGGCCTCCCTTGTACGCTGATCACACAACGCCTGGATAATGTCAGGAAATATGAACACTGGCATTTTGAGGTGGTGAAAGAAATGCAGGTACCCGGCTCCGGGGAGAAATTCTACTCCATGCGCCGTGACACCCAGATAAATTCCGGACTTAAATAATAGGATGCCATGAATGTGAGATTGATCTGGATTGTCCTGTTGGTTTTATCGACCGTTTCCTGTAATCGCGATGGCAAGCACGCTCCGAAAATAGAGGAAGGATTTATCCAGGTTAACGGTGGTAAGGTTTGGTACGAGATTGTGGGTGCCGACAAGAAGGGGATTCCCATCCTTACGCTGCATGGCGGTCCCGGTGCACCACACGACTATCTTGAACCTCTCGAAGGATTTGCTTCGGATCGCCCTGTGATTTTCTATGACCAGCTGGGATGCGGAAAATCCGATCGCCCTTCAGATACCACCTTGTGGACGATGGAGCGTTTTGTAGAGGAGGTGCAGACGGTACGCGATTCGCTCCATCTGGATAAGGTTCATTTATTGGGCGGATCCTGGGGTGTCACCCTGGCAGTTGAATATATACTGATGAAGAAGCCGGAGGGTGTTGTCAGCCTCATTATGGCCGGACCTTATCTGAGTACAAAAAGGTGGATTGAAGATCAGAATATGTGGATTTCAAAACTTCCGCAAAATGTTCAGGATACCATCCGGAAATATGAAGAAAACAAGGATTATGCATCTCAGTCTTATCAGGACGCCATGATGACTTTTTATCGGGAACACCTGTGCCGGTTAAACCCCTGGCCGGATTGCCTGAACCGCGCATTTGCGGGCATGGGCGCAGAGGTATACAATTATATGTGGGGACCGAGCGAATTTACAATTACCGGTACCCTTAAAACACTGGAACTTGTTGATCAGCTGAGTTTAATCAAGATTCCTGCTCTCTTTACCTGCGGAGAGTTTGATGAGGCAACTCCGGCAACTACCGCGTATTATCAGAGTAAACTTCCTGGATCTGAAATCTATGTTTTCAAGGGTGCCTCCCATGAACACCCACTGGAAAAATCGGAGGAATATCTGAAAGTGGTCGGAGGGTTTATGAAAAAGTCGGAGAAATAAAAGCATACTGACTATTATATCCCTGCGCAAGGAGCTGTCAAAACAATCGCCGCAAAAGATTGTTAGGTGTTAAATGCATCAACACAATATCTTCAGCCAGCTGCTGGATGAATTTAAAGCCAGCATGAAGCGGGCATTTCACGGCGCAGATAATATCGATCAGTTTTCCAGTACCCGTGGTTTGCCACCTGCAGTTCTGGAGGAAATCATGTCCGGAAATCCACTTTCCCTTTGTATCCCTAAAGAATTTGGAGGGTTTGGTGGCACCGTTAAGGATAACATTGCTTTCGTTTCTGCAGTTTCCTATGAGTCGCTTCCATTGGCTCTAACAATGGGTATCAACAGCGCCTTGTTTATCCAGCCGGTAGCAAAATACGGACAACCATCAGTTAAACCCAGAATATTCGATAAGTTTCTGAATAATAAGTCGATGGGTGGATTGATGATTACTGAACCCGGATTCGGCAGCGATGCCCTGAGCATGAATACTTCTTTTTCAGAGCACAAAGATTTCTTTCATCTGATGGGTAAAAAGCACTGGGCCGGGCTCACCGGGATGGCCGATTTCTGGTTGTTGACTGCTCGTCGAAAAACTGAATCAGGAAGCCTGATGAGGGACATCGATATGTTTATATGCGAGGATAGCGCCCCCGGACAGAAAATCATTGTTGAGGAGTATTTCGAGAACCTGGGACTTTATCAGATTCCTTATGGCAGAAATTATATCGATGTTCATATTCCTGAGGAACAAAGACTTATACCCCACACTAATGGAATTAAAATGCTGCTTGACTTGCTTCACCGGAGTCGTTTCCAGTTCCCTGGTATGGGTATGGGATTTATCAAGCGAATGCTGGATGAGGCCATTGATCATACCCGGATGCGCCAGGTAGGGGCGAGGAAATTGTTTGATTACGATCAAGTACAGCACCGTCTCTCCAGACTGCAGGCAAATTTCACTATCTGCTCCGCCTTCTGCCTGAAGTCGGGCGAATTGGCCGGTCTTGAAAAAGATGTGTCTTCCCTCGGTTTGGAAGCTAATATTATAAAAAGTGTTACTTCGGATATGATGCAGGAATCAGCTCAATCGCTCCTTCAACTGGTAGGAGCAAAAGGGTATCAGATTAATCATATTGCAGGCCGATCAGTGGTCGACAGCCGCCCATTTCAGATTTTCGAGGGATCAAACGATATCCTCTATCATCAGATTGCGGAATCTGTTCTCAAAACGATGAAGACTTTGAAAGAAAAGAGCCTGTTTCAGTTCTTAAAAGGATATGCTTCGCGTGCTGCAGACAGGCTTCATGAAATGGTGGATTTTGATTTAAGTACTTCCTATACACAAAGGAAACTAGTCGAATTTGGGCAGGTCTTTAGTAGGATTGTATCGATGGACCTGGTATTGTATCTGGAAGAAAAAGGGTATCGTAAGGACCTCGTCGAAAATGCAGTGATGGTTCTAAAACAAGAGATTGCAACCCTTTTGAATGCTTTCAATCACCAAAATCAAGTCCAGGTTGTGGGAGATTATGAAATGAACAGTAACTGGTTCGATCTTTCGAAAGGATAACTGCTCCGGATTCCTAGGGCATCGATCAAGAAGTGTTTATCTTTATGCCCATGAGCGACCATACCATTCACCTTGTCTGCAACGCCCATATCGATCCGGTATGGCTATGGAATTGGGAAGAAGGCCTGGCTGAAACGCTTTCAACTTTCCGTATTGCAGCTGATTTTTGCTCAAAATTCGATGGATTCGTTTTCTGCCATAATGAATCATTGTTGTATCAGTGGGTGGAGGAATACGAGCCAGCGCTTTTCAAAAATATCAGGAAGCTGGTAGCCGAGGGAAAATGGCATATCATTGGAGGCTGGTACGTTCAACCGGATTGCAATATTCCATCCGGAGAATCATTTGTCAGGCAAATACTTACAGGAAAAAAATATTTCAAGAACAAATTCGGGATTGAACCGCAGACTGCTGTTAATTTCGATCCTTTCGGTCATTCCCGCGGCCTGGTTCAGATTCTGGCAAAATCAGGATATACTTCCTATCTATTCTGCCGTCCGGGCGAACAACACCTCTCCCTGCCGGATAATTTTATATGGAAAGGATTCGATGGCTCGGAATTACTTGCGCACCGCTCCCTTGAACATTATAATTCAGAGAAAGGTAAAGCTGCGGAGAAACTTGATTCGTGGCTGAAAAAGCATACTGATCAGGAGGAAGGGCTATTCCTTTGGGGAATCGGCAATCACGGGGGTGGACCATCGAAAGAGGACCTTTCGAAGATTCAAATTAGAATTTTGAATGCTGAAAAGGAGAAAGATCAAGGGAGTGCAAAAATAAAGCATTCGTGGCCGGAAGCCTATTTTAACAGACTTGATGCTCGCCGTGATCAGTTGCCGATTTTTGAAAATGATTTGAATCCATGGGCAGTTGGGTGTTATACTTCGATGGCAAGGGTGAAAAAGATGCACCGGGAGCTGGAAGAGTGCTACTATTTTACAGAAAAAATCCTAAGTCATGCTGTCCTGTCGGGATTAATGAAATATCCTCATATGGAACTTCATGAAGCTCTGGAAGACATGCTCTTTTGTGAGTTTCATGATATTTTGCCGGGATCAGGTGTGCCGGAAGTAGAGTCATACGCATTGCAAAGGATGGGCCATGGACTGGAGATTCTCTCACGACTAAAAACTAAAGCTTTTTTTAAACTGCTGGCCGGTCAGGCTCCGGCAAAAATGGATGAATTCCCAATTCTGGTTTATAATGCGGAGCCTTTTGATGTTACTGAAACACTGGTTGTTGAACTGCAGGCGGCGGAACCGAATTTCAATCTGCACGTTTTTCTCTTGCCTGAATTGTCCGATGAAAATGGCAATCGGGTGGAATATCAGCTGGAGAAGGAATCGGCAAACATTGCCAATGATCACCGTAAAAGATTAGTATTCAGGACAACCCTCAAAGCTTCATCTATGAACAGGTTTTCCTGCTATCTGCGCGAGGTGAACATTTTTGATAAACCCATGAACCCGGTGCAGGAGGAACTCCATTTTATTAATGATTGCTGCGAGATATTGATCAGTTCTGAAACCGGGCTGATCGATCAGTTGAAGGTAAATGGGGTGAATTACTTTAAACCCGATACGGCGGAATTGCTCGTCATGAAGGATTCAGCCGATCCCTGGGGCATGAAGGTGGATTCGTTCCGGGAACTGGCGGGTAGGTTTCGGCTGATGAGCCCTTCGCAGACTGCCGGATTTGCAGGTACTCAGGGGGCAGTTGAACCTGTCAGGATCATTGAAAACGGACCCGTACGGGTTGTCGTTGAGGGCCTGTTCCATTATAATAATTCTTTTGCCGCAGTGAGATACTTTATCCCGAAAGAGGGCGCTGAGGTTGAAATTGAAGTCCGGGTGATTTGGAATGAAAAGGATAAAATGCTTAAAATGGCCTTCCCCGGCAGGCTCAGCAATCCAAAATGCCTGGGGCAGGTAGCTTATGGAGTTCAGAAATTTGATCGGGAAGGGGAGGAGCTGGTTGCTCAGCAGTGGGTTGGACTTTTCTCGGAAAATCAGGATCAGTCGTTCTCCATCTCGAACCGGACAACTTACGGATTTGACTTTTCAGACGGCGAAATCAGGGCGTCACTCTTACGGTCGCCGGCTTATGCGGGTCACCCGGTTGATGATGTTACACCGATCGTCCGTCAGGACCGTTTTACCCCCAGGATGGATCAGGGTGAACATGTGTTCCGCTTCCGCATCAATTTTGGTCCAGTGGATGAACGCCTCGCCTCAGTGGACCTGGAAAGCCGCTTATTGAATGCCGGATCAATGAGCTTATGCTGCTATCCGGCAAAAGGAGGAAAGCCTACGGGTAATTCTGTTGTTGTCTCCGATAAGGCGATCAGGCTGGGAGCTGTAATGCTGTCGGGCGATGGTAGTAGGCTGACAATAAGGTTGTTTGAAACAACTGGCAATGCACGGCAAGTGACGGTGATGGTTCCACTATTAAATCAAACTCTTGCTCTCGAATTCACCGGTTACGAAATAAAAACCCTGTCAATAGGTAAAGTTGGCAACTTTATAGAGTTGCCATCTCTTTTGACATAATGCTAATGGCTTAATTCAATGGTACTTCATTAGGTGGTTTTTATCGAAAAAAATGAAGCCATTTTTCTAAATTATTGAATTAAAGTGATATAGTCAGGATAGTTGGCAATTGTATATAATGGAGTTTTCAACCTTAGCCCTTACTCGGCAATAAATCAGGGCATTAGTTTGATTTATTTTCTAAGATATTCTGTTTCTTTTTTTAACATATTCAAATTAAACCACATACAGGTTCCTTTCTATACTTGCCAACTTTATAGAGTTGCCAACTCTACCTTGATTAAATATTAACTTTGGAATCTATTAAGCCTCATTTTTTTTATGATTCCAACCCGAATTCTTTTTTCAGCCATCTCAGGTTATGGCTACTATTACCTGAAAACTCTTTTCGAAGAAATCCCGGAAGACCAAGCCATAATCTGCGGTGTGATTGACCCTGAACCGGAAAAATCAGGATACTTCAATGAAATTGTATCCCGCGGAGTACCCATCTATCCTGATATGGAGTCCTATTTTCTCGATGGCAACAAAGCCGACCTGACCGTGATAGCCTCGCCACTGCAATATCATGTGCCTCAGTCGATAACCGCAATGAAAAATGGCAGCAATGTCTTGGTTGATAAGCCTGTTGGTGTAACTGCCGGTGAACTGAAAAGGTTGGTAGCTGTTCGTAACCAGACCGGTAAATGGTTGGAAGTAGGCTATCAGTGGTCCTTTTCCGATGCTATTCAAAACCTTAAAAGGGATATTCTGAAAGGCCGCTTCGGTAAAGCCGTCCGGATGAAAACTATATGCCTGTGGCCTCGTCCATACGCCTATTTCAACCGTAATAACTGGGCCGGTAAAATATTTGCCGAGGATGGAAGCCTGGTTCTTGATAGCATAGCCAACAATGCCTGCGCCCATTTTCTGCATAATATGCTATTCCTTGCCGGACCCGAAATTAACCTTAGCTCAGCGCCTCTGACAGTTATGGGCGAGCGCTGGCGGGCTTATGATATTCAGAATTTTGATACAGTTGTTTGTAAGGTGGTTACTGACAACGATGTCGAGATCCTGTTCTACGCCTCTCATGTTACAGAAAATCTCATTAACCCAGCTTTCCAGCTTGAATTCGAAAATGCATCAATCACCTTAAATGAAAATTCCAATGGAATCTTAGCGGTAATCAATGACGGTACAACAATAAACTATGGACATCCTGATGCTGACCATCAGTTTAAAAAACTCTTTAGGGCAAAAGATGCCTGTCAGACAGCTTTACCCGTAGTCTGCCCGCCGGAAGCAGCGATTCCACAAACATTATGCATCAACGCATTGCATGAACTGCCCGATGAAATCCAAACTTTCCCCAGCCGTTTTGTCGTGAAGGAAAAGGACAGGCGATGGGTAAAGGGCCTTGGAGAAGCTGTTCAGGCAGCCTATGAACTTTGGGCCGACAAGTTGGTTTTCGAAACACGTGACGCGAAACACGTGACACGTGACACGGAAAACGAAGAAGAAGATCGGGATTCGAACGCAAGAACGATTTCCGATAAAGAAGATCGGTAGACGGAAGGCTGAAGACTGAAGACTGAGTACTGAAAACTGAGTACTGAAGACTGAGTACTGAAGACTTTAGAAAATTAACGAATTGTCACATTGAGTATATGACCCCAAAAAATCTGGTAATCAAGACACTGAACTTCGATAATCCCAGCCGGATTCCACGGCATTTGTGGCTCTTGCCCTGGGCAGAGCGGCGTTATCCGGATTATGTGAAGAAGATCAGGGAACTGTATCCTGATGATATCGCCCAGGCTCCGGGAATCTACAGAAACCCACTAAACCTGACGGGCGGTAAGTATGATTCTGGAATTTACATTGATGAGTGGGGCTGCAAGTTTGTAAATATGGAAGATGGGCTGATGGGAATAGTTCATGAACCACTCATAAAGGATTGGTCGGACCTTGATCATTTTAAAACACCTGATGCCACTCTTAATATCGATAAAGACGCGATCAACCGTTTTTGCAGAGCTACAGATAAGTTTACCTATGCCGGAAGTATCGTGCGCCCGTTGGAACGGTTTCAGTTCCTGCGTACCATGGAGCAATCTATGACCGATGTGCTCATGGAAGAGCCGGGATACCTCGAATTATTGAAAAGAATGCACCAACATTTCTGTAAGGAGGTGGAGGTGTGGTCTGAAACTGAAGTGGATGCAATATTTCTGATGGATGACTGGGGGACCCAGCACGCCATGATGCTTTCTCCTGATGTTTTTCGGACATTTTTTAAACCGATGTACCGCGATTATTGCGAAATTGCACGTCAGCACGGTAAATATGTATTTATGCATTCAGATGGAAATATTGCCGAGATATTGCCTGAACTTGTTGAAGTTGGCGTTCATGCAATTAACAGCCAGCTTTTCTGCATGGACCTTGATCGCCTGAGCCGCGAAGTTGCCGGTAAGTTAACTTTCTGGGGAGAGATCGACAGGCAGGATACTTTACCAAACGGCAGCGCTGAGGATGTTCAACGGGCTGTGGACCTTATCTACTCAAAGCTATACCGGAATGGCGGAGTGATTGCTCAATGTGAATTCGGACCAGCCGCAAAGCCGGAGAATATTTTAAATGTTTTTGAGAGCTGGAACCGGAAGACGTGACACGAAACGCGTGACGCGAGACTCGAAAGACCAAGAAGAAGAACGATTTCCGAAGAAGAAGAACGGTTGACGAAGAAGAAAATCGAAAGACGAAATGCAAAATAGAAATTTATGATCGATAGAGTTGTCATTCCCGCGAAGGCGGGAACCCCGTCCCTAACAACGGAATTAACGACGGGATCTCGTCCCTAACAACGAATGTAAATTAGAAACACCATACTTATCATGAAACGCCTCCTCCTCCTTCTGCTCCTCCTCCCAATGGGATTCCTGAGCTTCGCCCAAAACCAGATTCCGCTGAAAAAGTACCTGGAATACGCAAGGTCGTCGGCTGATTATGTTTACAATCAGCGCGATTCAATTGTAATAAAGTGGCGAAAGACCATCAATCCTGAAGATATTTTCGGTTATCGGGCTCCCGGCAGTTTGCTGGAGATGGCTGCAATTTATGCCACGCTGTATGACCTGGAGGGGAAGAAAGTTTATGCCGAAAGGGCTAAAGAAGTGTTGCTGACCTACGGCCAGTATACCAAGGAGTTTCCGGTCGAGATTTCCAGGCGAAAGGCTGATTATGCTGATGGAGTTCCGGCATTGCCCGATTTTTTTACCACTATGCGCTACCTGCAGGCTTATGATAAACTGAAAAATAAGGGATTTCTAACGCCTAATGAATGCACAAAAATCGATGACCTGATCGCTCACAGCCTGATGTTCATTCTTCGTACCCAGGAGTGGGGCGCCATGAACCGGTCGGCCTTAAGAGCTGAAACCCTTTCCTGGGCAGTTAAGGTTCTTCCAAACCATGCCGTCTCACCAACACTGAAAATGTATGAACAGGCACTCCTGTCTGATAACTGGGGCCAGTGGGAAATCGAGGATGCATCGCTTTAT
>CAIXHD010000152.1 GCA_903919065.1 uncultured Bacteroidota bacterium | reverse complement strand
TTTTCATTGGCAAAATGGGCGTTTTCTGCAAGGTTCACCTTTCCATAGAGTTTGTATATCGATTGGATAAATGGAAATTCCACAAACGGGGTATTCCTGGTCCAGTCGGCCCCGTCGGAGATAATCAGCATGGGCCGGGGAGCGGCAAGGGCTGCAATTTCAACGTTATTCGCCTGGAATGATCCATGCCTGTGAATCGGCATCCCGCTTTCACAAACACATCCGCCAAAAAAATGAGCCGATACCTGAACACAGGGTACTGATACGGCAATCCTGTTATCCAGAGCTGCCAGGATAAACGATTGAGTTCCTCCGCCGGAAGCACCGGTAACCCCTATTCTTTTGGTATCTATGTCATCGCGGCTCACCAGGTAATCCACAATACGGATGCTGTTTCTTGTCTGAATCTGAAACGCAAGCGGGGTTTCATGTGTCGGGGCCTGTTTATTATCGCCATAACCAACCATGTCATAGGCAAATACTATCGCACCCATCCGGCACAATACGGCACAGCGCTTTTGCATATCGGGCCGGTAGCGGCCGTAATCCGACAGGTCCGACCAATGGCCGTGCGGACAAAGGATGCCAGCTAATTTTCCCTTTTGGCCAACAGGTTCATACAGGTTGCCGGTAATCCAGGATCCAGGGGAGTTTTCGATTGCCATATTGGTCACCCGATACCCGTCGAACTCATGCACCTGTCCCTTTTGTACTTTTGGCACCGGCCGGGTTTTCTCCATTCCCGCCAACCCGGAACCTGATAATATCTGATCGCGGATCTGATCTGCACGTGCTTCCCATTGCGCTTTTGTTTTGACTTGATTTAACACGCTATTCAGATGGGCCTTGCCCTGGGCCTCAGTCCAGAAGTTCCCCACACAAAGTTCCTGAGCAACAGCAAACCCGCTGATTAGCAAAACACTCATCAGACTAACAATCACTCTTTTCATGGAATATATATTTAATCATGAAAGTAAACTTTTTCAAAGAATAACTACCTTTGGTTAGCCCGTTCAAAAATCGATCCCCCACAATTTTCATGATGACAAATCCTTTGGATTATGATTCTTTCGTTTAACCGGCTGATCGCTCTGATTTTCCTGATTGCACCCTTCCTTCCGGGATGTGCACCGCCAGATAACCAGGCTCCGGTGCTGGAAATCGCCATTGCACCACCAATCGGTGACTCCGCTACGGTTTTCTATTTCAACGCCGCTGCCACTTCTGACAATTCAACTCCCCAATGGCAAATCGAGGTAAGATGGGATTTTAATAATGACAACACATGGGATACAAAATACTCCATAAAGAAGGAGTGTTCCTACCGTTTTTCAGGCAAGGGCATCCATACGATTGCCTGTGAAGCAATGGATGAAGCCGGTAATACCATCAGGGAAACGGCCGAAATCCTGGTGATGCAGGTACTCCGCGATACCCAGTTTATCGATTCACGAGATCAGAAAACCTATAAAGCTGCATTACTGTTTGATCGCTGGTGGATGGCGGAAAACCTGATGTATGGAACCCCTTTAACAATAGATGAGAACACTCATGATGATCTGATCACGGAATATTATTATCTGCCTGATA
>CAIXHD010000151.1 GCA_903919065.1 uncultured Bacteroidota bacterium | reverse complement strand
CTTGCAGTGTCGGATACCACGCAACCGGCCATGGTGAAGTATAAATACTATTTCGCCGAAGGCCTTAGATTTAAGATGCTGGGAAATCAGGAACAGGCGATGCAGATGTTTCAGAAGGCAGCCGAACTGAACCAGGTTTCAGGATCGGCATTTTATGAGCTGGCACTGCTCTATTCAGATAAGAAGGAGTATTCAGCTGCTGTTGGATATGCAAGAAATGCATGGAAACGCGACCCAACCAATAAATGGTACGGTTTGATGCTTATCGAGAACCTGAAAATGGAAGGAAAGCAGATTGAATGTGTTCCTATTTACCGGGAGCTGCAAAAAGTTGATCCCAATGAACAGGAGTTTAAAACTGCCGAAATAGAGATGCTCATCCAGGGGAAGCAGGAAAAAGAAGCGTTGAGCCGCCTCGATAAGCTCCCGAAGGATATCGATATGGAACGATGGGCAACCGTAAAGAAAAAGGATATCTATTTTTCAATCAACAAGTTCGATAAGGGAACAAAAGTGCTTCTGGATTGGCTGAAAAAGTATCCGGCGGATGTTGATATCCGTGGAATCCTGGCCGAGGCTTATGCCACAAAAGGCAATAACGAGGAAGCTTTGGCTCAGTATAAAATCCTCAAGGAAAAAGATCCGGATAATCCGGCCATAAGTTTTTCTCTTGGGCAGTTCTATTATCAAACGGGGAAAAAGAAGGAAGCGCTGGAGGAATTCCTCACTGGTTTCCGTTCCCCGGATGTTAATCCAGCCATCAAGATGGAGATTGTTAAAGCATATATTGGTGCGCAGAGTCAGCAGCTGAAGCTTGATGATGAGGTGGTTAAACTGATCGAGACCGTATATCAGGTAGATAAGGGGAATCCGGATGTTGACCTGCTGTATGCCAACTTCCTGTATTCAGGAGAGAAGCTTAAAGAGGCTGAACCTATCTATCGTAAACTCACCCGGACAGATCCGGGCAATTTTATGGTCTGGCAGAATCTGCTGTTCATCCTGAATGAGCAAAAACGGTTCGGCGAGATACTTAGTGTAAGTGACAGTGCCCTTATCTATTTCCCCGGACAGGGGCTGTTCCATCTGTTCAGGGGCTTCGCCGCTATTGATAAGAAGGACTATACGGTGGCCATATCAGCTCTTAAAAAGGGGCTGGGAATTCCGGGCCAGCCAGCAGAAATTATTAAGCAATTTTACCTGTCGCTTGCCGAGGCTTTATATCGGAATGGCAATATTGCTGAGGCTTTCACGAATTTCGACCAGATGCTTGTTTTAGAACCTGAAAACGCTCAGGTACTGAACAATTATAGTTATTATCTTGCACTGGGAGAGAAAGATCTGGATAAAGCTTTGGAAATGATAACAAAATGCGTCAATCAGGAGCCTGAGAATCCTACCTACCTTGATACCTTCGCGTGGGTTCTTTATCAGCGTAAAGAATATGTAAAAGCACTGGAACCAATCGAAAAAACGATTAAATTATCAAAGGATCTGAGCGGTGAGGTGATGGAGCATTATGGGGATATCCTGTTTAGAAATGGTAAACCTGAAGAGGCAAAACAGGCATGGCTAAAGGCGAAGGAGTCGAAAGAAGCTTCTGATAAGATTGATAGTAAAATAATTAACGGGCTGAAATGAGCAACAGGAAGTATAATTACGCCGGGATTTTTTGCATGGTCGCACTGGCCTTGTTTTCATTTAACGGTTGTTCCCTCCTGAAGAAATCTGTAGGTGCAAAGAAGACTATGACGGAAGATGAAAATGTGGTGAGAAAGGCTGTTAGCGCTCAGCCGGAATGGAAGTTTGTGGAAATACGGATGACGGGTAAGGCGGATGAGGATGGTAAAAAGATCGGTTTTATGGGCACCGTAAAAATCGAAAAGGACAGTCAGGTTTTTATTAACCTCCGTTCGACCATCGGGATTGAGGTGGCTAAGATTTATGCCAATCGGGATAGCGTATGGATCATTTCGAAAATGCTTGGGATAAAGGAAAAAGGAAATTGGAAACTGATTGCTGCCAAAATTGGTTACCCCGTTGATTTTTATGCCATGCAGGGAATTTTCAACCAGGCATTGTTTACTTCAGCAGGCGATCAGTTAAAGGATTTGATTGAGAATTTAGTCATTAAAAGCGATACGGAAAATTTACGTCTGGTTTCAAGCAGCCGCCTGTCGGAGGAGGAAAGCGGACTTAAATACTTTAACGAATTTGTGCTTGACCGGGAGACATTTCTTGTTCAGGATTCAAAAATGCGGGATATCAAAGGACAATGGATCGCAGATGTTAAGTACCTGTATAATAAGGACAACGTTATCAGGAAAATTGAACTGAAAGGCATCGATTCGGAGCGCAATTTTGCTGTCGATGTGAATATTGTTAAAAAGGAAATTAAAGAAACCCTGGATTTTAATTTCGATAAATTTTGAAATACTTAAGAACCTTTACCGGCATCTTTATCGGAGTAATTTTATCAATAAATTGCTATAGCCAGGATATTAATTCTTTGCGCACACAGCGTGAGAAAAGTCTTGCGGAGATTGCCAGAACTGAAGAACTTCTGAAGCAAACCCAGGCAAATCGTCAGAATGAACTGCAAAACTTGCAGCTGATTAACCGAAAGATAACGGTGAGGAACAAAATCGTTACCGGTATAAGCAACGAAATTTCGATGCTCGATTCGCAGATCCGCAAGAATGAATCCACCATAGGTTCGCTGGACACCGAGATCCAGGTGCTGAAAAGGGATTATGCCAATGTAATTTATAAAACTAATCTCAACAGGAATGCCTATCACCGTTCGCAATATATTTTCGCTGCCGCGGATTTCAGTCAGGCATTCAAAAGGCTGAAATATATGCAGCAATATGCCAGATTCCGCAAAGCACAGGCAGAGAAAATTGAGGCTAAAACGACAGAACTGAAGAATATCAACCGACAGCAGGAGGAGAACAAGAATCAGCGAAGGGACCTGTTGCTGGATGAAAAACGGGAGATGGTGAAACTGAATAGTGACCGTAAAGATCAGGAGGGCGCTGTAAAGTCCCTGCAAAGGAAAGAAAAGCAGGTAAAGAAAGATCTTGATGCCCAGAGAGCTACCTATAAGAAGCTGGAAAAAGAAATTTCGCGGTTGATAGCTGCTGCAACAGGCTCCGAAGTGAGCAGCTCGGGTATGCGTATGACCCCCGAGGAGAAAATTATCTCCAACGAGTTCAGCCAGAATATGGGCCGGTTGCCCTGGCCGGTTGCCCGTGGAATTATATCGCAGTCGCATGGAAGGCAAAACGCTCCTGGGTTGAAAAACGTTGAGATCGATAATCCTGGAATCAGCATTGTTACCGAGGATGGCGCTGTTGTTCAGGCTGTTTTCGAAGGAAAAGTTTCATCGGTTATGCTGATGGCCGGAGGAAATATCTGTGTATTGATCAAGCATGGTGAATACTTCTCGGTCTATGTAAACATCACCGATCTGAAAGTTAAGGTTGGCGATCATGTTAAGATCAAACAGGAAATCGGCCGTGCAACACATACAGGTAAGGATGGGAGTCCTGAATTTAATTTCCAGATCTGGAAAGGACAAAGCAATCAGGATCCTGAAAAATGGCTGGCAAAATGAGAACGGGAAAAGGCATTACGGACGATGAAATTGTTGAAAGTAAGCTTCGCCATTTTATCAATAAATACTATCGGGTAAAAATATTTCAGGGACTGATTATTACCGTTTCCGCAGCGCTTATTATTCTGCTTTTGATCGTTATTTCCGGCAATGTTTTTGAGATAGGAAGGGAACTGTACAATGTGCTTTTGTGGATAAGCATTGGTATTTTAGGAGGATTCGCCGGACTGTTTATTTTTAAACCGCTATTGCAGCGAATAGGTTGGGTGAAAGGCCTGAATTTTAAGGAAGCCAGCAATATCATCCGTCAAAAACATAAAACCATTGAGGACCGGATTATCAACATTATTGAACTGGCACACGAAAAGGCTGGTCAGGAGAATAAGCTGTACGATTTTGCTATCGCGCAAAAAGCAGATAATATCCGGGGATTTAATTTTGAAGATGCCATATCATTCCGGAAATTATTCGTTTTTGTTTTTCGTCTTGCTGCACTTTCCGCGATCTTTCTGGGAGTCTTTTTGTTGAAGCCGGATTTTGTAAAGAAAGGGATTGGACAGATGCTGACCGCCAACCGGCAGATAGCGGCCCTGAGTGAAGCAAAATTCGTTATCCTGAATGATTCCCTTGAGGTGGAGTCGGGTAAGGACTTCCTTCTTAGATTCGGGGTGGAAACTGATTTTCCGGTTCAAAGTGCCACATTAAGGATGGGTTCTACGGAAGTGAGGACAGATAAGGTAGCCACTGGCTTTGAATACCTGTTTAAAGCGGTGAATTCGGCTATAACCTTCCGGCTGCAGTGCAACGGCGTCGTTTCGGACGAATATGTGATTAAAACGCTCAAAAAGCCTGAAATAAGCAATATCCAATTGAAATTGATCCCACCCGGATACACGGAATTGCAAAGCACAATAATACAAGGCGATGGTAATGCAGAAGTTCCGGCTGGTTCTGTAATTATCTGGACCATAAAAACAGTAAATACTGACGAATTATTACTGATTGACGAATCAACCAATGAAAAATTAAAGGGAAAAGGAAATTCCTGGAATTATCAGAAAACAATTACGAAAAATTCTGATTATGCATTAATTTGTAAAAATAGTAATGGTTTATTGACTAATTATTATTATAAATTATCAATTGTAAAAGATTTATATCCAACTGTTGATATTTCAGAAAATCGTGATAGTACCATATCAGATGATGTTTATGTTCAGGGAATTATACAGGATGATTATGGATTCAGCAAATTAGAAGTTATTGAAAACAGAGACGGAACAGAAAGTAAAAAGGAGATTGTAATTAAAGCTTCCGGAATTTATGAACAGTTTTATTATACGCTGGTACCCGACAGTACAAATGCTTTTTACTTTTTCAGGGTGTGGGACAACGATAGGATAGGGGGACCAAAATTCACTGACAGCCGGAAATTATCTGTCCGGACTGTTTCAAAAGCTGAGCTGGAAGCTATTAATAATCAATTGGCTGACAGTATATCTAATAAGTTGACTGACGGTATGGACGCCATTGATAAAATGGAAAAGAAGATCAATGAATTTAAAATGGAACAGCTGGTCGGGGATTTGAAGCCGTGGGAAATTCAGGAGAAAATGAAGGAATTAAATCAGTTAAAAAAAGAGGTGGTTGATTTTTTAAATAATATTTCGAAAAATAATAAGGAATTCACTGAAAACGAACAATTATTAAAATATGATGAGGAATTAACTAAAAAGGCAAAAGAAATTCAGGAATTGATGGAAGGATTGATGGATGATGAAATGAAGGAATTATTGAAGCAATTCGAGGAAATGGCCAAGGAATTCAATGCACAGAAAGCGGAGCAGCTAACCGAAAAAATGCAAATGAATCTCGAAAAACTGAAGGAACAAATGGAAATGAGCCTGGAATTGTTTAAGAAATATGGAATGGAAAAAGATCTGCTTCAACAAGCGGATAAATTAAATGCCATGGCAGATAGCCTTGAAAATGATCAATCTCAGAAGGAAGATTCGGCTGGCAATTTTAAAGAGGATTTTAAAAAGTGGGAGAAGGAGTATGAGAAAAAGCTTGCCGAAGATAAAGAGCTGAAAAAGCCGTTGGGGCTTGAAGATATGAAGAAGGAACGGGATGAAGTTAGGGACGCAGCTGATGATGTGGCCAGCAAGGGGTCTGGTAAACCAGCTAAAGAAAAGCGTTCGAATGCTTCAAAAAGTCTTAAAAAGCTTGCAAAAAAAATGAAAGATATGCTCGGTCAGCAGGGTGGGGAGGGTGAATCTGTCGACCTGGAGGAAATAAGGCAAATACGTAATGCGCTTAATGATTATAGCATTAAACAAGAGGAATTGAATATCAGGATTGCTAAAATCAACCTGGTGAATCCGACGTTTACACAAGTAATAAAGGAACAGAAGGAATTGGAAGCTAAGTTTTTAACTATTCGGGATAGTCTGAAAAGTATTGGTTATAAACAACCAGTGATAACAAAAATTGTGGGCACTGAATTGTTCCACGTGGAAACATCTTTACGAAATCTCTTCCAAAATTATTCCGACAGCCGGGCGGATATTGTTCGGGTTGAACAAAACAAAATAATGACCGAAATCAATAGCATAGCAGTGAAATTGGATGAGCTGATTCGGTCGATGCAGAACAGAAAGGGTTCTGGCAAAAGCGATAAGGGCTTTAGTGACAGCAAGAAACCCAAGGAGGGAGATCAGTCGGGTTCCGATAAGCTTGGCAAATCAAAGGCTCAGCAGGAATCGCTGAAGGAGCAGTTAAAAAGCGCAATTCAAAAGATGAAATCCGGAGCCAACGGAAAAAAGGATCGTGAGGGACTGGCTAAAATGCTTGGTGAGAGGGAGATGATGCGAAAGGCGCTGGAGCAATTGACGCAAGGTGGCGGACTTGGGGAAGAGGCACGGAAAAAAGCCAATGATGCATTGAACATGATGAAAGAAGTTGAGAAGGATATTATTTATAACCGGTTGAGCGATCAAACACTCGAAAAGGATAATCTTATTAAAACAAGATTACTTGAAGCTGAGAATGCTGAAAAGGAGAGGGAGAATGAAAACCGGAGGGAATCAAAGGAGTTCAAGGGAAATTTTGAGCCAAATCGGAAAGAGCTGGGTAAGGAACTCGATCAGAACAAAGTTTTGGAAGAAATGTTAAAGTACAATGAACTGAAGCTGAAAAGATTTTATCAGGAGAAGTACCAGAAATATATTGAATCAACAAAGAAGTAATTATGATACATTACCTGGAAGAGGACAGAAAAGAAAAAAGTCTTAAACGTGCGGCGGCAAAAAAATGGTTGATGGAAGTTGTTAACTCGGAGGGAATGAAACTCGGGGTGATCAATTACATTTTTTGCAGTGATGAATTTCTGGTCAAGGTGAATATTGAATTTTTAAAGCGTGATTATTTCACGGATGTGATTTCTTTCGATTATACCGAAAATGGAGTGGTCAGTGGTGATATCATGATCAGTCTCGACCGGGTGACGGAAAATGCTTCCACAATGGGCGTTTCCTATCTGGAAGAGCTACAACGGATAATGGTACATGGACTGCTGCATCTGATTGGTTATGACGACTCTACAGCAGAATCAAAGGCCGTTATGACCGGGAAGGAAGATTTATACCTGGGGAAGGCCCGGGTTTGAGCCAAATATTCAAAGGAAAACGAGATATGCTGAAGGAATATGATGTGATTGTGGTGGGTGCGGGACATGCCGGTTGTGAAGCCGCATCAGCTTCAGCAAACATGGGATCGAAAACTTTGCTGATCACGATGGACATGAACAAAATGGCGTTCATGTCATGCAACCCGGCAATCGGAGGAATCGCCAAGGGACAACTCGTAAGAGAAATTGATGCTCTCGGTGGACAGTGTGGTTTGGTGACCGATGCTTCGATGATACAATTCAGAATGCTGAACAAAAGTAAGGGCCCGGCAATGTGGAGTCCGAGGGCTCAGTGCGACCGGGTGGAGTTCAGTATCGAGTGGAGAAAAAGAATGGAGTCATTTTCCAACCTGGATTTTTGGCAGGATACTGTTAAGGACATTATTCTTAAAGACGGTCGGATAGCAGGAGTGGAAACCAGACTTGGTGTAATCTTTAAGACCAAAAGTGTGGTGCTCACTAACGGAACTTTCCTGAACGGTTTAATGCACATCGGCCAGAATAAACAAAAGGGAGGTAGGGCATCGGAGCCGGGCGTATATGGTTTGTCGGAGAAGATGAACGAAATGGGTTTTCTTACCGGACGAATGAAAACCGGAACACCACCACGACTCGATGGCAGGTCGATTGATTTTAAAAAACTTGGAGAACAGCCGGGCGACGAATGGGTAGTTCCATTCAGCTACCTTAACCCGGCACGAAAAGCGATCGGTTCCATGTCATGCTACATCGCCTGGACCTCACCCGAAGTTCATGCGATTCTTGAAACCGGATTCGATGATTCACCAATGTTCGATGGAACAATTACCGGAGTGGGACCGAGATACTGTCCGAGTATAGAATCGAAATTGGTAACCTTTTCTGAAAAGGAAAAGCACCAGCTATTTGTGGAGCCGGAGGGTAGGGACACGGTTGAATTTTACCTGAACGGATTCTCCTCATCATTGCCGTGGGAAGTGCAGCTTGAAGCATTACTGGTAATTGAAGGTTTTGAGAAAGTTGAAATGTTTCGTCCGGGTTATGCTATTGAATATGACTTTTTTGATCCTACCCAGTTAAAGTCCACACTGGAAACAAAACTCGTGAGTGG
>CAIXHD010000150.1 GCA_903919065.1 uncultured Bacteroidota bacterium | reverse complement strand
TACGCCAGCCAGTACGATTTGATGAATCACTTCCATTAAACTCATTGTTATTCAGGGCCCAGGCTGATAGAGCTGTAACCTATCAGGCGCTTTATGGGGAAAGCCAGAGTAAAACCATTAAAAAGCGCGATAAAGCAATACGGAAAAATATCGAGCAAGTGAAGATGGGGCGCAGACGGGCTCCGGAGATCATCAGCAGTTTCGATGGATTGGGTTTTGGGTTTGAAGGACCTGAAGGTACCGCCAGGATGCGCAATCCGTCAGACAATACGCTTGCTGTTGGTACCGACCATATCATGCAAATAGTGAATTCCAGAATGGCCGTCTTTACCAAGTCGGGAGACCGTTTTGACAAAACAGGGCAGATTCTTTATGGCCCAGCAGAAACCCGGGCTGTTTTTAAGGGTTTTGGCGGGGCCTGCGAAAAATATAACAATGGTGATGCGGTAGCTCGTTATGACCAGCTGGCTGGTCGCTGGCTGATCGTAATGCCGATTTTCAGGAAGAGTGAGGAGGGTACCTATAGCATATGTTATGCCGTGAGTAAAACCGGCGACCCGTTTGGACCCTACTACCGGTATGAGTTTATGAGGGAGTTGTTCCCTGATTATCCCCGGCCCGCCATCTGGTCCGATGGTTATTATGTCACTACAAGTACGGGCGACAATGTGATTCAGAAACATGCAGCGGTGGTGGACCGCGCGAAAATGCTGGAGGGCAGGGAAGCAACCGAGCAGATGTTTGTAGTTGACAGCGTTAATTTTCTGATCAATGCTGATATTGAAGGCAGGCAGCTGCCTCCTGAAGGTTCACCCAATATCATGCTGGCCACAGGTGGATCCCAATTATTAAACATATTGGGAGATGATGGGATTTATGCATGGAAATTCCATGTGGATTGGATCAATCCTTCAGCTACCAAATTGGAAGGACCTGTTAAGATACCCGTATCCCCATACCAATATCTTGGCGGCGGCCAGTTAACTGATTGTGTAAAGCAGCCAGGAACGGATCAGCGACTGGATGCACAGGGTGATAAGCTTATGTCGAGGATGGTGTACCGGCGAACCGGCAAGATCCAGTCTTTGGTCGCAGTTCATTCCGTTGCTACCTCTTCAGGAGGAGGAGGTGTGAGGTGGTATGAATTTCGGCTGGACCAAAAATCATCAGTGAGTATAAAACAGCAAGGAACCTATGCTCCGGGTGGCGACTACCGCTGGATGGCCAGTCCGGCTATCGATGGAAAAGGTAATATCGGGATAGGCTATTCTTATGGTGGTGCGAATAATTTTCCGGGACAAAGATTTGCCGGTCGCCTGGCTGGAGATCCACCTGGGGTTTTGACGATGATGGAAACCATACTCGTTGAGGGAGAGGCTTCCCAGCTGGGAAACAAGCGCTGGGAAGATTATACTCAGACGGCAATTGATCCGACTGATGATCTGACCATCTGGTACGTTGGCGATTATCTTAAAAAGGGATCGAAAGATTATTCCACGCGGATCGGGGCTTTCCGTTTGGTGAAGTAAACTCTCGCTTAATCCTCGAATCTCCTCATTGGCCCCTCTCTTCTGTCTTCCGTCCCCCGATCTTCTTCTTCGATCGTCACCCGTCACTTGTCACCCGTCACTTGTCACTTGTCACTTCTTACCATGAGCGTCGCCGCCACCTTTATTTCCCTGGTTGAGCTGCCTGCCATCAATCGAAATTCACCCGGCTCGATAACGGTTTTAAGGTTCTTATCCAGCATCGAAAGCATTTCAGGCGTAATGTCGAAAACGACTTCAGCGGTTTCTCCTTTTTTCAGATGGATTCGCTGAAAACCCTTGAGTTCGGTAACCGGACGGGCAACAGAGGCGAACAGATCACGGATATATAACTGGACAACCTCATCCCCGTCGAATTTGCCGGTATTGGTAACGTTCATCCGGAGACGGGTTGTTTCACCGGATTTGATATCAGGCTTATCAATCTTAATATCCGAATAATCAAACGAGGTATAGCTCAAGCCGAAGCCGAAGGGGAAAAGCGGCTGACCGGTCAGGTTATTGTAATCATCGCCGCGACCGGTGGGTTTATGATTGTATACCAATGGCAGCTGGGCTTCCGATACGGGAAAGGTAACTGGCAACCGGCCGGCCGGGTTGTAATCGCCGAAAATCACATCAGCAACTGCCTCTCCGCCAACTTCACCCGGATACCAGACATCCAATACTGCCGGAACTTTATCGAGCCAATTATTCATAGCTACTGCGGACCCGCCATAGATCACCACTACTATTGGTTTTCCGGTAGCAGCAACCCTTTTAATAAGTTCCTCCTGATGGCCGGGCAGAGCAAGTGATGCGCGGTCGCTGAATTCACCTTCATTAATTCCAACAGCGAGAATTACCGCATCTGCTTTTTGGGCTATTACAACTGCTTCATCGATACGTTTCTGCCATTCGTTTGTTACGCCAAAGTTCCAAACCATGCTAAATCTGGCGTTGCCGGTTGGCTCATAATATTCTACGCGGAGGGTGTATGTTCTTCCGGCAACGAATGCAAAATCGGTGGTCAGGGTCTGGTATCCTTTTTTAATCCAACTGTCGATAACCAGTTTATTATCGATATACAACCGGTATCCGTCATTACCGCTAATTCCGATCTTATATGTGCCCGTTCCAGGTGATCTTAATTGTCCTGTCCATCGAACCGAATAAAAGTCATTTCCTGTTTTTTCGGGATCCGGCCCAAACAGGGTCCATCCAAACTGTATCTGCTTGTCGGTACGTGTAAGAACAGGCTTGCCCGACAAGGTTATATTATTGTAATACTCGCCTTTCAAACCGCTTGTCTCTGAAGCAATATTTCCCGCAGAGGCCTCTTCCGTAATATGCGACAAAAACTCTGCAGGCACCGGCAAAAACTCCACCGCCTCCCGTCCGCACCCCTTAGCATATAATACTTGAGCCTTGAGCCTTGCGCCTTCAATAAGGGTCACCTTGTTGCATCCTGGCCCGCTGTACCCGCCAAGCCTGGCTTCCATGGCATCCTCACCGATAACGGCAATGGTCTTGAGATTTTTGGAAAGAGGTAAAATGTTTCCCTCGTTTTTCAGTAATACGATTGATTTTCTTGCCGCTTCAAGGGCTAATGCCCGATGTTCCGGACTTCCGTTTGTTGTTTCGGCTAGTTTTGGGTCGACGTAAGGATTATCAAACAGGCCGAGTTCAAACTTTAATCGGAGAACGCGGGCAACGGCGTTATCGATTACTTTAGCCGGGATCGTTCCATCAAGAAAGGGTTTGATAAACAGGGAACTATGATCATAGGAGGTTTGAAAAATTACATCCAGACCGTTATTTATCGCATCTGCTCCGGATTCCCAGTATTCCTTCGTTGTCATGTGGAGGACATTGGCTCCGCCGACGGCATTGGCATCCGAAATCACAAATCCGCGAAACTTTTCCTCCTCTTTCAACCAGGTGTTCAGCAGCCAGTTATTCGCAGAACAAGGCTGCCCATCGAGCGAGTTA
>CAIXHD010000149.1 GCA_903919065.1 uncultured Bacteroidota bacterium | reverse complement strand
TTCGGTTCCCGTTGTACACCGACGCCGGAATCATCACATAATTATCCGTGCTCCAGCCTTCAAAATCAAAAGCCACAGCAATGCCTGCCGAGCGGCGGAACCCCTGCCGGAGTCTGAACTTTACAATCATCTCCATGCCATCCCGGTCACCGGGAACAGCTGTATATATTATATCCGATCTCCATTCAGCCTCCGGAAGTGTAAGTTTACCTTCAGAAAATGATTTTGTATCTGAAAGCCTTGACCCATCATAAGTGCACTCCAGAAAACGCATGGTGCCACCGACCGGCTTCAGCAGTTTATCAATCCCTGCCATATCGGGTGTCGCCATGGCTGACGATGCCGGTAACAGGAACAATACCAGTATTTTTAGAAAGTTTGGATGCAACATATTCTTTAGCTTAAAGTTAGAGATTCGAAGGCCAGTTTTGAATGCTGAAATTACAAGGTCAAGTGGGCTCAGAGTTGGTTTTACTCTGCAGTTCCTTGATCTTGATAATTCAAAATTCAACATTGGCCTTCGAATCTCTAAACTGGTCCTCGAATCTCTAACTTGATAGTTCGGCAATCTTCTTTATATCAACAACCTCCAGCACCTGCTTTTCATATCCCCGGAGTGTCACATTTATCATAGCTAAACCAACCACCTTCAGTGTTGATATGGAATTTGGTAAAATCAGGCGGAGTAAAGGAACCAACCAGGCGACATATTTATAGTAAGAGTTAACATTTTTGAGCCCTGGAGTAGGTGTCATAAAAGCTGGACGGAAATTGTAGACCTGCCTGAATGGAAGCTTTGTCAGATCGTTCTCGGTTTTTCCTTTTACACGTGCCCACATCATTTTCCCCTTTTCACTGCTGTCGGTGGAGGCACCGGATACATAACAAAAGGTCATATCAGGATTGAGTTTTGCAAGGGTGGTAGCAAACGCCATGGTCAGTGTGTAGGTGATGCGGGTATATTCTGGCTCTTTCATGCCCACAGAGGATACCCCGGCACAAAAATAGCAGGCATCATACCCCCTTAACTTCTCCAGGATGGGCGACAAGTCGGTGAAATCCTGGTGAAGGATTTCCAGGAGCCGGGGATGCGACACGCCGCAGGGTTTACGGTTAATGACCAGAATCTGCCCGATTTCGGGATGATTAAGGCATTCATGCAATACACCTTCACCAACCATTCCGGTTGATCCGGTTATAATAACTCTTAGCTTTTCCATATCGATTCTGAATTTGGATTGAAAAGGTGCACAAAATTTTGATAATCAAATCCATTTGGCCGGCAAATATGAACTTTGACTGAGCGGGTATTTTGAAAAATCCCGGGGAATATTTAAATTGCAAGGATTACAGGATGGAGTCTCGTGAAAATATTTTCTTTAGCCGTACTATGCATGTGGCTGATGCTAATATCCGGTTGCAAAGAGCAATCGGAAATACCTGCATCGGGTAAATTTATTGATAACCGTGATAAGCACGAGTATTCATGGGTTACCGTTGGCACTCAGACCTGGATGGCAGAGAACCTCGCCTGGCTGCCAGAGGTGAGTCCGCCGGATATCGGATCTACTTCAGATCCGGTGTTTTACGTAATGGGATATATGGGAACTGATGCCAATGAGGCACGGAAAACGGAGGGCTATTCCTCCTATGGCGTGTTTTATAATTGGCTGGCTGCTATGAACCGTGCCGACACTACTTTGGGCTCGATCTATACCCGCGGTATCTGTCCTGAAAAGTGGCACCTTCCTTCTGACCAGGAATGGGATATCTTGATCAACTTTCTCGGAGGGGAGTTTAATGCCGGAAAGAAAATGAAATCTACCAAGGGCTGGGAAAGTTTCGAAGGAGTATCCGGCCGGGGTGATAACTCAAGTGGATTCGACGGACTGCCTGCCGGATCAAGGATTAATGCGGGCAAATTTTATGATACAGGTTATAATGCCCTCTTCTGGACCGCAACTGGCAGCGGAGAATACAGCGCGTGGTACCGGCATCTGATCTATAGCCATGAAGGCGTTAACCGATATTTTCTGAGCAAATCATGGGGACTTTCTGTCCGATGCGTAAAAGATTAGCCTTTTCGGCTGATATCGCGAAGTTTGTCGAAATCGAGAATTTCCACTTTCCTGTCATCAATTTCGATAAGACCTTCTTCCCTGAATTCCTTAAGTATCCGGCTAACTGATTCCTTGGTCATGCCGGTGAATTCACCAAGTTCCTGACGGGTTAGAATAAAATCGAACGGATTGGTCTCAAAAATGAGCTTTTGCAGATTCAGCAAGGCCTCGGATATGCGGCCTGCCATATTTTTCTGGTTCAGACTGCGAATGCGATTAAATAAGAGAATATCCCTTTCGCCCATATTTTTATAAAAACGCTTGGCAAAATCGGGATTCGTATCGATCAGCCTGTGCAGCTGCTGAATTTCGAGATAACAGGTGCGGCATTCCGAAATGGCAATCACTGAAAAATGATAACGATTGTCAACGAATAATCCAGGCCCTGTCAGAATAAATACCGGTTTTTCAATCGAAATGATAATATCCTGTTCACCAGGTGTTTCCAAAACCACCTTAACCAATCCCTCATTCAGACTGACCAGGTGAGATATCGGAGCTCCTTGCTTGGCAATTACTTCGCCGGTTCTATACGCTGTATCGTATTTTGCTTCATGAAGGATCTCCATTTCAGTATGGCTAAGCGCCTGAAAGGCATCACACTTCTGCAGACAATGCAGGCATGAATCAGGTGTTGTAGGTTCAGTCATCCGGATCAGGTTGGTAATTAGCTGCGAATATAAAGAATTATGATTTATATCAAGTAATAAATGATTTAAATCAACCATACAAAGATATAAATCAGCGTTGAATTGAGATAATTCAAGCACTGTATGCATACATATCAATATGTGAAACCTTACTGTTTAACGTATAACAGGTACTTTCGAACCAAACTATCAACAAATGTTCACGTATATGAAAAAACTTAGTTATTTATTTAGTATCAGTGCGTTAGCGATTTTTTCGCTGGTCGTTCTGTTTCCTGCTTGCGAGGGACCGATAGGACCGGCTGGTGCTAACGGAACCAACGGTACCAATGGTACCAATGGTCTAAACGGTAAAGATGCCAATGCATTCTGTGTGAAATGCCACAATGATGCCACGTTCAGCACAGTTGAGGCTCAGTTCGAAACTGCCCTCCACTCAGAAGGCCACACCTGGACAGCTGCCAGCTATGGCGGAAACAACGCGTGCGCAAAATGCCACTCTTATCAGGGTTTCATGGAAACTCAGCTTACTGGTCGTGATACCATGGCTGCAGTTGCCAAGATTCCGGTTGGTCTTCAGTGTAATGCCTGCCATGATTTCCACGGCACACTTGATTCCACAGATTTCCCGAACTATGCTCTGGGTCACACTGAGCCTGTCAGCCTGATCTTCGGTGGTCATAAGACTACCATCGATTTCGGCAACTCATCAAACGCCTGCGCTTATTGCCACCAGGCCAGAAATGATGCCGCTTTCCCGTTGCCATTAACCGGTGACACCACTTATGCTATTACCAATTCCCGTTTTGGTCCGCATCATGGTACACAGTCACACCTTTTAAACGGAAGTCAGGGTTGGGAATATGCAGGTTCGGCTCCATATGCTCAAACTAACCACAAAGGCGTTGCTACCTGCTCCATGTGCCACATGGCTAAGAACGAAAGTGCTGAAATCGGCGGCCATACCTGGAGAATCAAGAACGAAGACGGATCTAAAGTTAATATGGCCGGTTGCGTTAAATGTCACGCTGGCGCTACCACTACTGATGTTAACGGAAAACAGACCGAAATTGCTGGCCTCATTGCACAGCTGAAAACCAAACTGATCGACAAAAAACTGCTGAACTCAGCTACCGATCTCGCATGGCCTTGGAATAATGCAAGCGGAAAAGGTGCCCGTTGGACACTGAAAGAAGCCGGAGTATTCTTTAACTATAAACTGATTACTGAAGACCGTAGTGTCGGTGCTCACAACTACAAATACACCAGAGCTTTGCTGGTGAATTCGTTGGAAGCTATTAACTAGTCATTGCATATTATTAAACAGAAGGCTCTAATTCGTTGGAGCCTTCTGTTTTTTTGTAATTTGCAGCAAAAAATAAATATTAATGGAGGATAATATGAAAATCAAACACTTTGCATCCTTGCTTGCCGGAGTACTGTTAGTTGGAATGGTATCATGTGAATACCAGACTATCGTGCCTTATGATGTTGTTATACCGGATACACCGGTCGATTTTGCAACTGAAATTGAACCGATTTTTACAACAGTGGGATGTATTTCCTGCCATGATGGATCAATGGTGTTTAGTCTTGCTGCCGGTAAGGCATACTCCAACCTCATCAGCAGGAATCTTGTGGATATAACTACTCCTGCTAACAGCAAGATCCTGACGAAAATAGCTGCAGGTCATAATAACAAGTCATTCAGCGCTACACAATCCGCACTCATCCTGAAATGGGTAACCGAAGGCGCCAAAGGAGTTATCCCTCCGGTAAGCTTTAAAACTGAAATTGAACCAATCTGGACATCCGCTGATTGTACGAGCTGCCATTCAGGTTCTTTGTCACCTGACTTGAGAGCAACCAAATCATATGCTTCCCTTACAAGCAAAGGCCTCGTAAAAGCTAATGATCCGGCTGGCAGTCCACTCTTGCAAAAAATTAATGGTGGGCATAACGCTACTAAAATCACCGCCGATCAAAAGGCCCTGATTACCAAATGGATCAACGAGGGTGCATTAAATAACTAAAAATCAGCCTATACTATGAACACATTTAACAACAGCATTAAACTGTCAGCAGTACTTCTGCTCCTCGCATTTGGCGCTCAGTCCTTTGCCCAGGATTCAGTGGCCGGTCCGGATCGTCGCCCGGTTAAGGAAGTTTTCAACTCTTCCCTGCTGATCGACCAGTACACAAATATTGGTCCGTACAAGGGAGGTCTTGAACTCATTATTCATCACCGTTTCGGTACCATGGATAAAGGCTTTTCCGACCTGGCTGGTATTTATGCATCTTCCAATATCCGAATGGGATTTAATTATGGAATCACTGAAAAATTATCAGTAGGTTTCGGAACCGAGCGCTACAATAAGCAAACCGATATCTTTGGAAAATACCTGATCCTTCAACAGAAAAGAACCGGTATGCCGGTTAACCTGAGCTTTCTGACCGAGATCGCTTTTGATGGCCGCGATACTACCGCCTGGGAGAAAAGCTATTCTTTTACAAACCGCATTTCCTATTTCAATCAACTGATCGTTTCAAGAAAATTCAACAGCAAATTGAGTTTGCAGGCAGCAGCCTCATTCGTTCATTTCAATGCTGTTGCAAGTGATAGCACCCGTTGGAATGATTACACAGGTGTTTCAGTTGGCGGTCGTTATAAATTCCATAACGAAATGTCCATCATCGCTACATACGATCAGGGTTTCGCATTTACCCCAACCATTCCTTCCTCGCAGAAAACTGAACGCATGGATAAACTGGTTGCTCCAAAGCCAAGTTTTGGTCTGGGCCTTGAAATTGGTTCACCAACTCACTGTTTCATGGTATTTGTTTCCAATTCAAACAATATCGTGCCCCAGAACAACTTTGCATTTAACACAACCGATATGTTCGACAGCACAAAGGGATTCTTTGGTCGGATCAGGCTTGGGTTTAACCTTACAGTAAGATTTTAATTGAAGTTAGAGATTCGAGGACCAATTTCGAATGTTGAAATTACAAGCTCAAGTTTGCCTTGAAAAGTTGTCATCCCCGCGGAGGCGGGGACCCCGTCCCTTACCGCGAAATCGGGCAAGTGGCGTGTCCCTTACCACGGTATCTACTTGAATTTTCCACATCAACATTCAAAATTGGCCCTCGAATCTCTAAATTCCTCCCTCCTTATAACAGTCTTTAAATCAAAGATGAAAATAAAACAAATACTATTCCTCCTGGCTTTATTGGCCGGAATGACACTTCAGGCTCAGGATTCTATCCCGCCTGTCGTGAGCAATCCTGCTAATAACCACTGCTTCAGCTGCCATGGCAAAAGATGGTATACCTATGCAAACCAGGATTCAAGCCAGGTGATTAAGCATAAGATGTTCAAGGATTTGATCATCGATACCGTTGCTTATTATCATAACAACCATAAATCACTGGCCTGTACCGATTGCCATTCCAGCGACTATAACACCCTGCCGCATAAGTCGGACCTGAAGCTTGAGCCTCTGCTCGCCTGTACAGATTGTCATACCGATACCGACGATACGCCTCCGATGAATTTCACGGGTATTACAGAGGAGTTCAAGAAAAGCGTGCATGCCACCCGTCAAAATGCAAACGCTACCTGCTGGTCATGCCACAATCCTCATTCATATAACATAACCACCCGAAGCAAGGATAATCTGAACCATGTTGTGGCTTATGATAATTCCATCTGCCTTGAGTGCCACTCTGGAATGGGCAAGTTCGATATTCTTTACGGTGACCCGAAATCGACACTGATTGCCAAGCATAACTGGCTTCCTGATCCGATAAAGCATTTCAGGAACGTACGTTGCATCGAATGTCATGCTGAAATCAGGGAAGATGTGCTGGTAGCCCATAACATCAGGCCAAAGGAGGAAGCTATTCGCAAGTGCACACAGTGCCACTCCTCTGATTCAAGGTTAAAATACTCTCTTTATAAATACCAGCTGGCACAGGAAATATCTGAAAAAGGTGTGCTTTCCTCGATTGTCTCCAATCGTGACTTTGCCATCGGAACGAACCCGAGCCCGCTGCTTAACCTGATCAGCCTGCTCATTTTTGCCAGCGCAATTGGTGGCGTAGCGATACATTCAATAATCCGAATAATGAAGAAGTAATATGAGCGGAAAAGTATATTTATACCCAATTTGGATCCGGCTGTGGCATATATTAAATGCCCTTCTCTGCCTGATCCTAATCATTACCGGAATCAGCATGCACTATGCCAGTCCTGAGGGAACACGCATCAGTTTCGGCTTGTCGGTTACCATGCATAACATCTGCGGAATCGTTCTTACCGCAAATTACCTAATATTCTTTCTGGGTAACTTGTTCACCGGCAACGGATTGAATTACATTATCCAGTTCAGAAATTTCCGTCAGCGAATGTGGAAACAGATACGGTATTATGCTTTTGGTGTATTCTTGAAGGAACAGGCTCCTTTCCCGATAGGTAGCGCCCGTAAATTCAACCCACTGCAGCAGGTAACTTATGCAGCGATGATGTATTTTATTGTACCGTTAGTATTCATTACCGGTTGGGCACTGCTTTTTCCGAATGTGATCGCTGAAAAATGGCTGGGCGTTGATACCTTCGCTCTTACTGATTTTCTGCATATCGCCGGAGGATTCGGAGTATCTGTCTTTTTGATTATCCACCTCTACTTTGCTACCATGGGACATAAACCAACCGATCATTATAAAGCTATGTGGAGCGGATATCATGATGATGAAACTGAACACGAGTCGAAAGATCATTTATAAGAATTTATTTTCTTAGTTTTAGACTGCCCGGCCGGGGTTCCGGCCGGGCTTTTTAATGCTCAATAAATGCCCCATCACGAATGAATAAAATTGCATTTCTGATTGCTTTGGTTTTATGCCAGGCCTCCCTGGCTCAGCAAACGGCGCCATCCCCTTACCACACACCAGCCGGGATCAACGAACAATTAACCTCCCTGGCAAAATCACAGCCCGGAGAGGTCACCCTTCACCAGTTGGCAAAAAGCTACCAGGGGACCGACTACCAGATTATCGAAATCAGCAGTAAGGCAAACCCGGCCAATAAGAAAAAGCCCTCCGTGCTGGTGGTTGCCAACCTCGAAGGTACTGCCCCTCTTGCCAGCGAAGGAGCTCTTTATCTTATCGGTGAATTACTCAAGAAACCTGAACAGTATAAAGATATTACCTGGTATGTATTGGCTTGTGGAAATCCCGACGGTGCCGGACGATATTTTCAAAAACCACTCCTCGCAGATGGTCGCAACTTCCGTCCGTGGAATGACGATATGGATGAGCAAACTGATGAGGATGGCCCGGAGGACCTTAACGGAGATGGTTATATCACCCAGATGAGAGCGAAAGATCCCGATGGTGGCTATATCCCTGATGATAAAGACTCCCGGCTGATGAAAAGGGCCGATCCTGCAAAAGGAGAAAAAGGAATCTATAAATTGTATCAGGAAGGGATCGACAACGACGGTGACGGACAGTACAACGAAGATGGCACCGGCGGAACAAATATCGGACTCACCTTTCCTTTTTTATATGGATACAATCAGACAGGTACCGGCGCATGGAGCGGATCGGAGCCTGAGATTTTTGCCCTGATGAAGTTCGTAAACGAGCATCCGGAAATCGCGATGACCATGACCTACGGATACTCAAACTGGTGCCTTCAGGCGCCAAAAGGGGGAAGAAAAAGTGCGGTTAACCTCAGTGCAATAAAACTTCCACCACGATATGCCCAGATGCTTAATGCCGATCCGGAAAAAACTTATTCTCTCGACGAGGTAAAGGAAATGCTCAAGGCAACGGTGCCTCCCGGCACCACAGTGGATGATGCCATGGTGGCCGGAATGCTTGACATGGGGCCTGTCATCAACCCGCTGGAGGCCGATTCCAAAATATATACCGCTTTTGCAGATAAGTACAAGAAATATCTGAAGGAAAAAGGCTGGACCTCCAAGCGACTCGATCCTCAGAGGGAAAAGGACGGAACCTTCGAATTATTGGCATACTACCAACTTGGACTCCCATCATTCAGCATGGATTTTTGGGCCCTGCCAAAACCGAAGGACTCCACTAAAAATGCTTTTATTGCATACAATGATACTATCCTGAAAGGCAAAGGTTTCAGCGCCTGGAAGGAGTTCGACCATCCAAAACTTGGTAAGGTGGAAATCGGCGGGAATATTCCTTATGCCGATATCCTGCCTCTGCCCGGACAGATTGATACCCTCCTGAATGTTCAGGTTCCCTGGATATTTGAACTGGTGAAGCAGATCCCTTCACTGGCTGTCGGCGAAGTTAAAGTGGAAGCTCAGGGATCCGGAATCTATCGCATCGACGCATGGATATCCAACGACCGCCAATTGCCGTTCCCACTGGCTATCGGCACCAGAACCAAAATTGTGCCCCCGGCAATCGTTACTCTCACAGGGAAAGGAATCTCCTTTATTTCAGGTAGGGACAGAACCCCTTTCGAGGGAATCGGGGGTTTCGAAACGCGTAAACTCACCTGGATTGTCAGGTCAGATAATCCGGAGGATATCCTCATCAAGGTAGATCCGGTTAATGCTTTCGGGAGTGAAAAATCAATCAGACTGGGAGGAAAATAATCATGCAAAGAACAATTTTCTATATCGGATTGATGCTGTTTTTCCTATCGGGATATACCTTATCGGCACAGCAAAAAATTGAGGTTCCTCTCCGTTTCGATCGCTATTATACCTATGAGGAAGTAAATCAGGCACTGGTAGCCCTCAATAAGGCCTATCCGAAACTGACGAAGCTGGAGATGATCGGCCATAGTGATGAAGGTCGCGAAATCTGGTCGATCACGGTCAACAACCCGGCAACCGGAGCAGAAACGGATAAACCCGGCGTTTATGTTGATGGGAATATCCATGGGAATGAAGTTCAGGCAACCGAAGTGTGCCTCTATTTCCTGAATTACATTTTAACCAATTATGGCAAACTCGACCGGGTAACACAAACCGTTGACCGGTCGGTGATTTATTGTGTGCCGACAGTAAATGTTGACGGCCGTTATCACTGGTTTGCCGATGCAAATAATGCCAGTTCGGGACGGGGACTCTGGATTCCGAAAGATGATGACCGTGACGGTTTGATCGACGAAGATCCTATGGAAGATCTTGATGGCGACGGCTTTATAACCCAAATTCGAATTGCCGATACCCTCGGTGATTATAAGACTGATCCCAAAGATCCCCGCCTTATGGTTCGTGTGGAGAAGGGCCAGAAAGGTGAATTCAAGATTCTCGGCAGCGAAGGAATTGATAATGATAACGATGGAAAAGTCAATGAGGATGGTCCCGGATTTCTCGATCCGAACCGGAATTTTCCATACAACTGGCAGCCAAATTACGTTCAGGGCGGAGCTGGTAATTACCCGCTGGAGGGGAAAGGATTGCAGGCAGTAGCCAACTATCTCTTTGCCAGGAAAAATATTCTTGTGGCCTGGGCTTTTCATAATTCAGGAGGCATGATATTGCGCGGACCAACCAGCAAGAGTGCACAGGAATATGACCGACGCGATATCGAGGTATTCGATTATCTGGGGAAGAATAGTGAAAAGATGATTCCGGGATATAATTATCTGATTTCATGGAAAGATCTTTATACCACCTGGGGTGATTTTGGCGATTTTACGGATGATATAGTGGGGGCATTTACCCTGGTTGGTGAACTCTTTCAGTCGAATACCGAATCCTATCGGTCCGATACTACAAAACCAGCATCCGGCGATGAACAGTCGACCGAGAAAATAAAGTTCAACGACTACCTGACTAACGGAGCCATGTATTCCAACTGGAAACCTTATAAGCATCCACTTTATGGTAATGTTGAGATTGGCGGCTGGAGCAAGTTCAACTCACGCTTGCCGCAGCCATTTATGCTGATGGACCTGGTTCACCGAAATGCGATGGCCATATTTGTCAGCGCCTTTAACCTTCCGCAGGTCGGCATGGAAGTTTTTGAAAAGGAAAAAATCGGCAAGGACCTTTATCGGATTAAAGTTCGGCTCTCCAATTCAAAGGCAGTTTCATCAATCACTTACCAGTCGGTAAGGATCAAAATTAATCCGATGGATTATCTGAAACTGGAGGGAAAAGATATCAGAATTGTTGCCGGAGGGCCGGTAACCGACCGCTTTCGGAATGAGGCTTCCTACAAGCAGTTTAAGCCGGAGATCCAGTTTTTCATGATCCCTTCATTCGGACAGGTGGAATATCAGTTTTTGGTATCTGGAAAAGGCAAACTGAAATTGGAATATCACTCTGAAAAAGCGACAGATAGGGTAAAAGAAATTGAACTCTGATGCTAAAAAAAATGCATAGATTATTAACTTTGGAAAGTAGGTAAATAAATATATAGATATGATTGGACTAAAGGGAATAAAATACAAGGTGAGGCTTCCGATCCTTCTATCCTTTTTATTCATTGCCAGCCATTTATCAATTTTCGCTCAGTCGAACGAAGATTGTCTGATGTGCCACGATGATCCGGGTTTATCCATCGAGAAGAACGGAAAGAAACTCTCCTTGTACGTGACTGCCAAAACATTGGGCAGTTCTGTGCACAAGGACCTCAAATGCGTCGCCTGTCATGAGGATGCTGCCGTAGCTGAATTTCCGCATCCGGAAGGTCTGAAGCCGGTGAGCTGCGGTAAATGCCATACCGAATCCGACAAGCTGTTTGAAGCCGGGGTTCACGGTCAGGCAAAAAGGCTGAAGTCACTCTATGCACCGGATTGCAAGGAGTGTCACGGTGATCACGAAATTTTATCCAGGACAAATCCGAAGTCGCGCACTTACAAGATGAATATACCGGTTTTATGCGGTAAATGTCATCGGGAAGGGGCTCCGGTCGCAAGAATCTATAATGTATCGGAACACAACATCCTTGAGAATTACAGTTCTGATGTGCATGGTATCGGCCTGTTCAAAAAGGGTCTGATTGTTTCCGCAACCTGTAATGATTGCCACGGGAATCACCTGGTTCTGCCCCATACCAGTCCGAACTCCTCGATATCAGTCAATAATGTTGCGAAAACATGTATGACCTGTCATACAAAAATCGAAGAGGTTCATACTAAGATTATTAAAGGTGCTCTCTGGGAGGAAAAGCCGGGTTCCATACCCGCTTGTACTTCCTGTCATATCCCGCACCGTGTGAGTACGCAGAATATCGTTGCAAACATTTCCGACCGCGAGTGTATTAAGTGCCATGAAAATTCTACGGCCCACAAGCAGGTAGGTGACTCAACCGTTTCCATGAAGGTTAATAAGGCTGACCTGGCAAATTCTGTCCATAAGAACATCGCCTGTGTGAAGTGCCACTCCGATGTTTCCTCTAACCGTGCCAGGCCTTGTGAAACCGCCGGCAAGATCGACTGTTCCTCCTGCCATGCCGAAGTATCGGCCCTGTATGCCGGAAGCGGTCATGGTCAGGCTTATGACAGAAAAGATAAAAATGCGCCTTACTGTACAACCTGCCACGGATCGCATATGGCAAAATCGAGATTGGATGATACTTCGCCATCCTATCGGGCCAATATTCCGAAGCTCTGCGGATCGTGCCATAAAACCAACGGAAAAGCAAACGAAGGAACCGATCTGCATCAGAAAAATACACTGGTCGATTATTCCCAAAGTATTCATGGCAAGGGACTGATAGAAAAAGGATTAACAGTTAGTGCAGTTTGTACCGACTGCCACTCTACGCATAATATCCTGAAGGAGACCAATGAGCTCTCGACGATTTATACCAAGAATGTTCCGGCCACCTGCGCCACCTGCCATAAGGGTATTTATGATGACTACATCAAGAGTGACCACGCGATAACCAAGGACGGAAAAGAAAAGAAATATCCTACCTGCGTGGATTGCCATACATCGCATGAGATCAGTTCTACCGGGGGTGATGCCTTCATGGATGAGGTGACCACCCAGTGTGGGAGCTGTCATAAAGAGACTGCTGAGACCTACATGCTTACTTATCACGGTAAGGCTCACACGCTCGGTTATTCAAAAGCGGCCAAGTGTTCGGATTGTCATGGATCCCATACCATCCTGGCTATGAGTAATCCTAATTCATCTGTTGGAAGCATAAATATCGTCGCCACTTGTCAGAAATGCCATCCGGATGCCAACAAGCGGTTTACGGGTTATCTGACGCATGCAACTCACCACAACAAGGAAAAATATGGTGTTTTGTTCTATACTTTCTGGGCGATGACGAGCTTGCTGATTGGTGTATTCCTGTTCTTCGGGGTTCACTTGATTCTCTGGTTCCCGCGTTCATTGAAATCTATGCGCGAAAAGAAAAAGAAGGAAAAAGAGAAACTCCAGGATACGCTGGCTGATAAATACTTTGTCAAGAGGTTTAGTCGCAGCCAGAGGATGACCCACCTGTTTGTCATCATCAGCTTCCTGATGCTGGCACTTACCGGAATGATTCTGAAGTTTTCCAACATGGCATGGGCAGCCTTCCTGGCCGACCTGCTGGGTGGAGCTCAGGTTGCAGGCAAGATCCACAGGGTTGGAGCTTTCATCACATTCTGCTATTTCGGTTTCCACGTGTTCTCACTGATCAGTACTAAAATCAAGAAGCGCATCCCGATTGGCAAGTTTATTTTCGGCAAGAATTCACTGATGTTCAATATGCAGGATATCCGGGATTTTGGTGCCACCATGAAATGGTTTGTAGGTCGTGGTCCGAAACCTGCCTATGGAAGATGGACTTACTGGGAGAAATTCGATTATATGGCTGTATTCTGGGGGGTTGCCGTTATTGGATTCTCAGGATTAGTGCTTTGGTTCCCTGAGATTTTTACGAAGATATTACCTGGCTGGCTGATCAACGTTGCCCAGATTATCCATAGTGATGAAGCCTTGCTTGCCGTAGGATTTATCTTTACTTACCACTTCTTTAACACCCATTTGCGTCCTGATGCTTTCCCAATGGATACGGTAATCTTTACCGGACTGGTTCCATTTGAGGACTTCAAGCACGACCGTCCCCGTGAATATGAGGAACTTAAGGCAAGCGGTCGTCTGAAAAAGGTTATGGTTAAGAAAGAAACCAACAGCTGGTACTATAATATCATCCGCGGATTTGGGTTTATCTTCCTCACATTTGGATTGATACTGGTCTGCTTCATTATCTACTCAATGTTATTCGGATATAAGTAGACAAATAAGGCAGGAGGCAGAGGGCAAATGGCAAAAATTTGTAATAGGAATTAAGATTTAGGTAGCAGGTTAGTGACCAGGTAGCGTTACTTATTCCTTAACTTAAATCCTTTGTCATATTCCTTTTTACTAATTTCTGCCATTTGCCTTCTGCCCTCTGTCTTTGTCTTAAGGCCGTTTTTAAACTGTCAGAAAACAAAAAGCCCCGCTGTTCATCTGAGCAGCAGGGCTTTTTTTAAAAGCTAATGAACGGAGAACTACTGAGCTTTAGCTGGATTTGGATGAGCGATTTTTGCTGAATATGTCTTATAATCAAACCCTTTAAAGGTAGGGCTTTCAGCATTGTGACATTTCTTGCAAAGTTTTTCATCAGGAATAATCATACCGGCAGCAATAGATTTTGCTCTGTCTTTCATTACGGCTGGTGATTTGTAAGCACTTCCGGCACCATGGCATGATTCGCATGATACGCCTTCAGCAACTGTGATGGTTTGTGTATCACTTAATGTCAGACCGAATGCGGTTGAGTGACATTTCAGGCACTTAGGATTTTTAGCTTCGTCACCTTTGAGTGATGCCATAGCCTTAGCATGAGCGCTGCTAGCCCATTTGTTGTACTGTTCGCCCTGTGGTGGCTTGTTATGGCACATTTTACATTTTGCTGCACCAATGTACTCTTTTGTCTGAGCCTGAGCCGGAACAGCGGCTACTAAAAGGCCAGCAACGAGTACCATAGAAAAAAATCTGGTTAACATAGATACCTCCTGATTAAGTTAATAGTTTGTGTCATTTGACAAATTGTCGCCAATATATAAAAATATACTTATACAGATAACTGCTCCTGAATATTTACCCTTTAGTAATACGTATCCAAAACAGTGCCAAATTGTTATTTTTGCTGATAAAAGCCCGAGTTGGCAACTGGCAGGTGCGAAGTACCTGCCAGTTGCCAACTCTAAAAAAACGCTATGAATTTGAAACAAGTCCTGATCAATAAATTCATCCGTGGACGAAAGCCCCTGAGCATCGCAGGAGACGTATTCTTCTTTGGATTTCTTCTAATGCTGTTGATACCATCGACCCGAAGTATCATTTTATCCGGAGTGGCCGTTGCAAGAACCTGGATTACCAACCCGGAAATTCCCGAAAGCCAGAGAGTTGCTTTGAGTGATGAAGCCTGGGGTTGGAACCTTATTGATCCGCAGGGAAAAGTTGTTCCCTTTGATTCATTCCGCGGCGAAGTCATCTTCCTGAATCAATGGGCCACCTGGTGCCCCCCGTGCAGAGCTGAAATGCCAGCGATCGAAAAGCTCTTTAGGGCAACTGGAAACAAGGTGAAATTTGTGATACTTACTGCGGAGGATCCTCAGAAAGTCAGACAGTTTATTGAAAAAGAAGGATATACTTTTCCTGTTTATATCGGTAGTGTTGAGGGGCCGGAACTTGCTGCCCGCTCGATTCCATCGACGGTGATTATCGATCGGACCGGTAAAATTGTCGTTAACCGCAAGGGTGCATTCAACTGGAACTCAG
>CAIXHD010000148.1 GCA_903919065.1 uncultured Bacteroidota bacterium | reverse complement strand
TATTCTTCATAATTTCTTCACCTCACCCCCCGGTTAAAACCGGAGGTTATTGATATCGGTTTTCAATCATCATACCGACCTATTATTACATTCTGTAAATGCCCGGTTTAAATTCCGGTATTTCATTTCCGGCCACAGCGGCCAGACTCAGTCCGAGAACATTTCGGGTTTCTGTCGGGTCGATAATTCCATCGTCCCAAAGCCTTGAAGTAGAGTAAAGCACATTGCTTTCCAGTTCGTATTGTTCAAGCATGGATTCATTTCCGGAAGAGGAACCTCCGTTATCTTTGCTGCTCACGGTTTGCAGTACCTGCGAGGCCTGTTGTCCGCCCATGACAGATATTTTTGCATTGGGCCAGCAGTAGAGGAATCTCGGACTGTAAGCCCTGCCCGCCATAGCGTAATTGCCTGCCCCATAAGATCCTCCGATAATTACAGTGATTTTCGGTACCGTGCTGTTGGCAACTGCATTAACCATTTTGGCTCCATCCTTGGCAATACCGCCATGTTCATATTCCTTGCCGACCATGAATCCGGCTATATTTTGCAGAAAAATGAGCGGGATTTTCCGCTGGTTGCATATTTCGATAAAGTGGGTGCCTTTTAATGCAGATTCAGAAAAAAGGATGCCGTTATTGGCAACTATTCCAACCGGGTAGCCCATGATAGAAGCAAATCCGGTAATCAGCGTGGTTCCGTATCCGGCCTTAAATTCATGGAATGCGCTGCCGTCTGCAATCCGGGCAATCACTTCCATTGGATTTACCACCGTGCGCCCATTTGATTGAAAAACGCCATGCATTTCATCGGTTCTGTATGCAGGCTCCTCATAATTTTTCAGTGGCGGGTCGTAATCCTTTTTTGTATAAGTCTCAAAAATATTTCTGATAATCTCCAGTGCATGCCTGTCATCCTCAGCCAGATGATCAGCCACTCCGGAACGTGTGGTATGTACAGCAGCTCCTCCAAGTTCCTCAGCGGAAATTTCCTCTCCTGTGGCTGCTTTTACAAGAGGAGGGCCCGCCAGAAATATGGTGGCCTGGTTTTTTACCATGATAGTTTCATCGCTCATAGCAGGAATATAGGCTCCACCGGCAGTACAGGATCCCATGACTGCTGCAATCTGTGGTATTCCGGCAGCCGAAAGCCGGGCTTGCTGATAAAATATCCTGCCGAAATGATCACGGTCGGCAAAGAGGTTGGCCTGTTCAGGAAGAAATATGCCACCTGAATCCACCAGATATACCGCCGGCAGTCTGTTCTCCAGTGACATATCGAGTGCCCGGAGATGTTTTTTTATCGTTTCCTTAACATAGGTTCCACCTTTGACAGTAGCATCATTGGCAATAATCACGGCCAAACGGCCATGGATGCGGCCTATACCTGTAATGATCCCTGCACAGGGGAATTGATTGTCGTACTGTCCGTAAGCGGCCAGTGTAGAGAATTCTAAAAATGGGGTACCGGGGTCCAAAAGAAGATCAATGCGTTCCCTGGCTAAAAGCCGGCCTCTCGCAATATGACGCTCCACATAAGGATCGGTATCGCGGAACATAACCGACATGAGTAGGTTGCGGTATTCCTTCGCTGCCAGGCTGTTGGCCGAATTGCTGGCTCGAAATTCCTCTGAATTAGTATTGATCTTACTTGTTAATCTGAACATAGCACCGGATAAAACTTATCCAAGTAACTATTCAGGGGGTGGTTTTGTTTAACCGATAAAAAGATAACCTTTACCTTTTATGGTCTGGATTTCGATGGATGGATCAGCGGAGAGGTAGGTCCTGAGCTTACGGATATATACGTCGAGGTTGCGGGAATTGAAAAAGGAATCATCGCCCCAAACAGATAAAAGCAATTCCCTGCGGTCGGTCACCCGGTTCAGATTGGCGCACAACAGGCTGAGAACCTGCTGGTCGCGTTGCGATAGTTTTATTGTGCCTGAAGCGGAATGCAACTCGTATTTTGTTGGGAAAAATGTAAAAGAACCCAGTTTGATTTCCTGGTTATCAGGGGCGGTATGACCATTGGAATTTTTAAGGTTAAGCTGATTTTTTATCCTGATGATCAGCTCCTCAATGCTGAAGGGCTTACGGATATAGTCAGTTCCACCGGCCTCAAACCCTTTAACGAGATCTGCAGTGGTAGTTTTTGCTGTAAGGAAAATAATGGGCATATTCTGATATAATCCCCTGATCTGACGGCAGAGGGAATATCCATCAATATTGGGCAGCATGATATCGATAACGCAAATATCCGGGTTGAAACTATTAAACCGGTTCATGACCTTTGCGCCATCTGTTTCCCATACAACATCAAAGCCCTGACCCTCCAGCGTTTCCTTTACGATTTTACCGAGAAATAGCTCGTCCTCTACATATAGAATGCTCGTAGTCATACTGTTTTCAGTGGAAATGTAAGGGTGAACAGGCAACCTCCCTGATCCAGGTTTTTAACCGCTATCGAACCTTGATGCTGGTTCATCACCAAAGCTGCAAAGCTTAGTCCCAGGCCGTATCCTTTAATATTATGCGTGTCGCCTTTGGGAACCCTGAAGAATTTATCGAAAACTTTTCCGAGATATTCTTTGGGAATTCCGGGGCCATTATCGCCGACTTCCACCACAACTGAACTTTTATTCTGCCTTAAACAAATGGCTATTTCAGGGGCTTCATTACCATATTTCAGGCTATTGTCGATCAGGTTCATCAATATTCCCTGAAAATATAGGGGATCAACCATTATTAAGCCGATGGGTTCGGTTGAATCGAAGCTGATTCTTGCATTTCGTGCAGTCAGACGGGGTTCCAGTGTAACCAGCGTTTTACCGATCAGTTCTTTAAGATCAGCGGGCTGCGGTTGAATTAAATTGTTTTGTTCGCCGATAAGCGATTGATCCAGGACCTTACTGATCAACTGATCCAAACGGTTCATTTCCTGAGTGGCCATATCGAGATAATCGAGCGTAATGGCCGGGTTATTTACCTTATCGAACGTTTTAAGCGCCTCCAGGGCCACTTTAACAGTTGACACGGGAGTTCGGAGCTCATGTGTAATGTTACTCACGAAATCGTTCCGCAGACTGTTCAGCATCATCTGGCGTTTAAGGCTGCGATTGGTAAAATAGAAGGCCGATCCGGTCAGCAGCAGTAAGATCAAACCAAAGAGAATTTGGGGACTCATTCTGCTGACCAGGTAAGGAGCCTCGTTTTTGATCAGGACCCCGGGCAATTGCCCGGGCATCATTCCGGAGAAATATAGTACTGATTCCCGTGCATGCTTTGCCTGAGCTAATGAATCGGAATGCCAGTGAAGAGAAATGCCCATGTTTTTGGCCACGGCTTTTTCAGTGAAGAATTTCTTGAATAAAACAGAATCCAGTGCCAGGGGAAATCCCATGCGCAATGAATTCTTGCTTTCAGTAGAATCTTCGCTATGATTGATTATCAGCTTAACGCTTCGGATCAGCATATCCTGCTTTCGTGTTGGAAATGCCAATACCGCTGCCTTCTGAGGCCCTTTTCCCGTTATGCTGTCAAGTTTTGCTACTTCGACAACCGTATTCTCCGTGTATCCTTTGTTGCTGAAATAGGCTGATCTGGTTGCCCTTTTTGGCAGGAAATTAACCAGTGTGTCTTTTTTACGGTCTGCAGATAAGGTTATGGTAACTGAGTCGCTAAGTGCAGGTTCAATTACAGTGCTAAATACAACACTGTCCATCACCTGATTGAGCGATTCATCATAAATCCGCGAGAGATCATCGCGGAGAACATCCTTCTCATCCTGATACTGGCTTCTCAGCCAATAGACGACGAATCCGGTCAGCATGAGCTGGCTGAGAGTCATCAGGATCGGGATCCACTTTATTTTTTTAATATTCAGCATCTTGTTGTTACGGTACAAATATAGGGGTGTGAAATCGAATCCCCGGCAGGCATTAACCTTTATTAACCTTGTTTTTGAAGTTGTTAACCCGATAATTAGGTGGAGGCTGTTATTTTTGACAAAAATTATTAGCGAATGAACCCCTCATAAGCTCAGCTCGCAAAATGCAATGAAATTAATTTGAGGGCTCCATGAGTACAAGCTAATTGAAATTGAAATAATAAATTATAAACGAATGAAATCAATTATTCTCATCAGCACAGGTTTATTGGCATTCACCATGCTAGGCGCTCAAAGCGATCCGGCAAAAGCAATCAAAAGCGGGAAAGTAGTTTACGAAGAGACTATGAAGATCGAGATACACCTGGAAGGTGATGCAGCCGCATTGGCCGCCTCTTTTCCGAAAGAACGTAAAAGCAAAAAGTCGCTGCTCTTTAACGAAGGGGCCTCGTTGTATACCAATGTTAAGCAGGAGGAAGCTACGGCGGAGCAGGTTGCAGGTGAAGGTGGTACCATGGTCATGATGAGAATGATGGAACCTGACAATAAAATGTATACTGATTTTACAGCAAAGAAGCAGATCGAACAGCGTGAGTTCATGACCCGCATGTTTCTGATCGAAAAGGAATTGGGTGTTTCCGACTGGAAACTGACCGGTATTACTAAAGATATTCTGGGTTACACCTGCCAGGAAGCTACCCGAATGAGTAAGGACACCACAGCAATTGTAGCCTGGTTTGCACCTGCACTGCCAATCCCTGCAGGACCGGGCGAATACCTGAACCTGCCTGGCATGGTTCTGGCTGTTGACCTGGATAATGGAAAACGCACCATTGTTGCTCAATCCATCGAACCGGCGGAAGTCGATAACAAAATGCTTGCAAAACCTAAAGACGGTAAAAAAACCACCGAAGCCGAATTCAAGAAGATCGTGGAAGACAAAATGAAGGAAATGGGTGGTCAGGGCGGTAGTGTCAAAGGAGGCGTTGGTGTCCAAATGATGATCAAGATAGATAAATAGTACGCAGTCTGCAGTTGGCAGTCAACAGTAGGGGAGGACCCGCGGGTCCTCCCTCTTCCGCAGTCAACAGTAGGGGAGGACCCGCGGGTCCTCCCTCTTCATCCCGGGACTTTAACCTAACAACTAATTCAACCAATGAACCCCTCATGAGCCAAGCTTGCAAAATGCAATGAAAATAATTGAGGGCTCCATGAGTACAAGCCAATTAATTTGAAACAATAAATTATTTACGAATGAAACGATATCTGATAATAATAATGGCAGGCTTGTGCGTGTCGATCACCTCCTTGGCCCAATCCGCTAACCTCACCGGAGATGTGATGGGCGATAAGGGTGTTCCGCTGAATTCGGCAACAGTTGTACTTCTCAATCCCAAAGATTCAACTTTGGAATTCTTCGGAATTACGAATGAGAAAGGACACTTTGAGGTGAAAACCGTTAAGAGCGGAAATTATCTGCTGCAGGTAGCCTACCTGGGATATCAGTCGTTTTATCAGAATATGAATTTCCCATATGGTCCGGCCAACGATTTCGGAATAGTGGCGTTAAAGCCAAAAACTGTTGATCTTAAGGAGGCACAGATTGTTGGTGAATATGTTCCGCTTGTTATCCGGCATGATACTATTGAATTCAATGCCAGGGCGTTTAAGACCAGGTCCGATGCCAATGTAGAGGAGCTGCTGAAGAAATTGCCGGGGATTGAGGTCGACAGGGCAGGGAATATCAGAGCTTTGGGTAAGGATGTTAAAAAGGTGCTGGTTGATGGCAAGGAGTTTTTTGGGAATGATCCAAAGGTGGCAACCAAAAATTTGCCTGCAGATGCTATCGATAAAGTACAATTGTATGATAAACGGTCAGACGAATCAGAATTCACCGGGATCGATGACGGTACGCGGGATAAAACAGTTAACCTGATACTCAAGGAGGATAAAAAGAAGGGGATTCTCGGAGACGTAACTGCTGGCGCAGGGATAGGGGATGTTTCGGCATCCGGTGGCAGCGGTAAATATTATCTGGGCAGCGGCAAGGCTTATCGGTTTACCGATAAAACACAGGCAGCTGTTCTGGGCATGGTCAATAATGTGAATCAGTCCGGATTCTCTTTCGGCGATTACATGAGCTTCAACGGAGGAATGAGCGCCATGGGAGGTGGAGGTGGTGCAATAATGATCGGAAGCAGCGGAGGAGGCGGTTTGCCCATCAATTTCGGACAACCCGAAAGCGGCCTTTCAGCTTCAGGTGCCGGCGGAGCTAATTTTTCCTACACCTGGGCTAAGGACAGGCGCGTGTTTGCCAGCTATACAATGACAGGCTCCAACAGAAAACTTACGGAAACCACCAACACAAGGAACTTCACTCCTGAACGTTCGTTCATGGAAGATCAGTCTGCCAATCAGGTACAGCGCGATACTTCACACAGCATTAATTTTGGCATGCGTAACCGTATCGATTCCACGCAAACTATCATTGTGAACGGTAATATTGGCTTTTCGAATGCCTTTTCTCCCAGGAATTCAGTGACCGATGCTGTTCAGAATGATATACCAATATATAGTATGTCCAGGGTAAGCACTGGTGAATCCCGATCTGTTTCCGGCAACGCGAGTGGCTCCTGGCTTAAGAAATTCAATAATAAGCGATCGATTTTCAAAATTTCAGGCGATGGCAACTACTCGAACAGCCTGTCAAATTCAATGTACCAGAATTCAACGCAATATTTCTTGCCTGCGAGTACACAGGTAGTGGGCCAGTTTCAGGATATTGCCACGGATAACCTTTCTTACTCCGGTTCCACCTCACTGACACAAAAGGTAAAGGGGCTGCTTTTCCTTGAGCCAGCATTGCGGATCGGTTCGAGCAATGATCACTATAACAGGACTCAGGGATTGCCTGTTACTGATGGCAAACAGGTTGATTCTCTTTTCAGTCCGGATTTCAGGAAAGTTTACCAATGGATGCGACCGGAAATCACCCTTACCAGAAACTCCGATAAAACCCAGTTTTCTGCCGTTCTCGGAATGGAAAGCGGACAGGTTCGGACAACTTTATGGAACGAGTCACCGGTGACTTCCAATCATCTTTATTTTACACCCCGGTTGCAGTGGGAATATGAATACAAAACCGGTCGCCGCCTGATGTTCTTCTATCAGACCAGCGTTAATACACCATCAACCAGTCAGTTATTGCCGATTCCCGAAAACAGTAACCCCATGGCTGTTTCATACGGTAACCGCGATCTGAAGCCCGAATATTCGAATAATGTATATTTCAACTGGTTGATATTTGACCAGTTCAGTTTTACCTCTTTGATGAGTGGTATCGATGCCGGTTATACGATCGACAAAATAAACTGGTCGAGAACGGTTGATTCACAGTTGAAACAGACTATGACACTGGTAAACGTTAAGAATGACTATAACGCTTCAGCCCGGGTCGATTTTTCAACACCGATCCGAAAGTTGGGTGTAAAGATCAACCTGAACCTTCGGGAGAGTGTGAATCAGGGAATAAGTCTGGTAAACGGTGATGAGAATATCAATACCAACTTTACCCATAAGGCATCATTGACTATTGATAACCGTAAAAAGGATAAATGGGATGTGATGGTCGGAGGTTCGGTTCAGATGACCGATGCGAAATATTCTATCCAGAACAGTTTGAATAACAGGTATGTAAACCTTGCCGGATTTACTGAAATGCGCTATAATCCAACAGAAAAATGGAACTTTGGATTCAAGGCTGATGTGACAAATTATACCGCCCAGAGTTTTGATAAACCAATTCTTGTTCCGTTGCTCAGCTGCGATATCACCTTTTATTTCCTGAAGAACAATCGGGGAGTGCTGACATTGAATGCCATGGACCTTTTAAACAAAAATACTGGCATTCAGCGTATTAGCGAACTAAATTATCTGCAGGAGCGTCAGACCAATATGCTTGGCCGCTATGCTATGCTGACCTTCAAATACCGGCTCAATAAGCTTGGTGGCAGTCAGCACAACAGCGCGTTCAGCGTGAAAATCGATCGGTAGGCTTCAGTCTTCAGTCGGCAGTACTCAGTCTTCAGTCGGCAGTACTCAGTCTTCAGTCGGCAGTCTTCAGTCTTCAGTCAGTCGGCAGTAGCATATGGTACCATCGGAGAGTTGTCATCCCCGCGAAGGCGGGGACCCCGTCGCATACCATGGATTTAAGGCGGGGATCCCCATACCCCATACCCCATACCCCATACCCGATACCCGATACCCGAAACCTTTTTGAAGACCAGGACCAATTCTGAATGCTGAAATCACAAAGTCAAGTGGGCTCGGAGCCTGTATTTACTGAGCAGCCCCTTGATCCTGATATTTCAAAATTCAACACTGGTCTTCGAATCTCTACATTCAATCCCAACACCCATACCTGACACCCGACACCCGAAACAGGCAATCAGCTGTTTATATTGTATAGCGGTATAATCTTACGTAGTTCGGATATTTTTTCTCAGGATACAGGAAATAGACTGCATGGTCATATATGGTGATTCCGCTCATAGCTGGAAAGTCAGGTAGCTGAATCTGCTTTCCGACACGACCTGCAGAGGGGTTGAATTCATTTAATTTCCACGCTGTTGTTTTTCGCTGCAAAAGGTACATTCGCTGGCTTACCGGATCAGTAAGGTAAGTCAGATCACGAAACAGCACATCGAACAAGAGAGAATCCTGATGAAACTTAATTGGGATTGCGCGGGCAAATTTACCTTCCGGGCTGTAGGTCAATAGTGAATCTTTATAAAGATTGATGACGAACAATGAATCACCGAATGTAAAAAGCGGCACCCTGACATTCTGATAGGAAACAGTATCTCTTGTTCGTCTGCGTTCTGCGTAAAGTATTACACATTTTTCTCTCCATTCAGGATCCTTTGAGCGGGTGCCATTAATGATCCAACGGTTTTCGCCATAAATGTAATCAATGAGTTGCCTGACCTCCTCGGCGGAATCCCTTGCTATATTCAGAAAATAGGACTTTTGATCTGCCTGGGAATAATAGTAGGTATGTAAGCCCTGTTTCCAATGTACATAATCCTGATAAACCGGGTTCCCGGCAAAAATCGCTTTGATTGGAGTTATTGTCTTGAAAAACTGTGCCTTTTCATAAGGATAGGCGAAGACCATAGCTTTTCCGTCGCTGTATACCTGATACACGGTGTCAGACATAACTAATTGAACATTACCGAATAAATCGGTATACAATTTTTCCGGCTTTCGAACCGGAATCGAAGTAATGGTATCTCCAAATGCATCCGCAATCCACAATCTGCCTCGTAACGGATTATTTTTCATGTATCCCAGGAGCCAGAGGTGATTCTTGTCAAAGGCAAAATCCTGCAAGGTAAAATCCTCATTTTCCGTGAGATTTTTTAATCGCTGCGCTGAAATATTAACCTCTCTGATTTCGCTCACTAATTCCTCCAGCTCAATACGGACCAGACTTTTAGGATCGGTTATCAGATCAATTTCTTTTGTTTGGTAGGATACATGTCTGATTTTCAGCTTTATCGGGAGCCTGGTTATTCTGATCTCAAATTTTCCATTGGTCCCTGAAGAGATACCGGTTCCGTCGGGCAGCTTGATACTGGCTGCTGCGATGGGTTGGCCGCTGTTCTTATCTGTAATCAGTCCGGAAATTTTGATTGATTGAGCAAAACAACCGGTACCAAAAATGAGAACCACCAGAATCAACAGATTTTTCATCGGATGAAGGTTTAAATCAATATGATAGTGCTGGGGGATATTCAAAAATAGGAAATCTTTGAATGAATAACAAATCTGAAAGGTGCAATCAATAAGCCCTGCATCCTACACCCGACACCCTACACCCGACACCCGACACCCGACACCTGAAACCCCATACCCCATACCTAAAACCCAACTATTACCGGCAAATGATCCGAAAGGTAGTTCCCCTGATAGCTTTCGTCATTCGTTTGGTAGCTTTTAACGGGTTTTGTGTTTCGCAGGTAGATATAATCGATACGGTCGCCGGGCTTGCCGGAAGTGGCGAATCCGGTGAAAGTATATTCCGGTCCTTTCGGGTCTGTTGCTGATAATAATCTTGCATCCTGAAAGCCTGTCCCGGTAATGATCGGGTAGGGGGTATCAGAGGGTGTGGCATTGAAATCACCGGTAATAACAGCTGGATGATTGCCTGCTATTGAATCTGCGGCATGCACCAGGAGTCTTGCACTCATTATTCTGGCAGTCTTACCCATATGGTCGAAATGGGTGTTAAAAACAAAAAGGGTATCCCTCGATTTGCCTGCGAGGGCAACCCAGGTCACCATACGGGGGCAGACTGCATCCCAACCCAGTTTACCTGGAATACTTGGAGTTTCAGAAAGCCAGAAGTATCCGGTTTTAACCAGTTTGAATTTATTTTTCTGATAGAATATGGGAACATATTCGCCATTTTTTGCACCGTCATCGCGACCCACCCCAGTCCATGCATAACCGGGAAGCGCCCTGGCGACATCATTCACCTGTCCGTCGAGGGCCTCCTGCAAACAAAATATGGCTGGTTTGACATCCATCAGGAGCGAGAAAACTTTTTCTTTCCGGTTTGGCCAGGCATTAACGCCGTCGCCCGGATTATTGTAACGGATGTTCCAGGTCATAATTTTCAGATCGGAACTCATACCGGCGAGAGTTGTCGCCAGCAGAAGCATCAGGAGGAGAGGGTTTTTCATTATTTATTGCGATTGACAATCCCACAAAATAATAAATTAACAGGACATGACGTTAATTGACTATAAAACAATACCTTTGCGCCCGAATTAAAATAATGGCTTACAGGCATTTTGCCTTGAGCTGCAAGGAGAAAATTGATGAGTTTATTTGAAGAGTTCGGCTTGCGCAACGAGATCCTCCGCGCTATCACCGAAATGGGTTTTGAAGAACCCACCCCCATACAGGCAGAGACTATTCCCTACCTGTTAAAACCGAATGCCGATATGATTGGTCTGGCTCAGACCGGTACCGGCAAAACTGCCGGATTCGGGTTGCCGATTCTGCAGCAGATAGATTTTGGACAGAAAACTATTCAGGCACTTGTTTTATGTCCAACCCGCGAATTATGTATGCAGATCACAAAAGATATGCAGAATTTTTCGAAGTATATTCCTGAATTCAAGATTGTTGCCGTATATGGCGGTGCCAGTATTCAACCACAGATCCAGGCTTTAAAAGCCGGTGTTCATATGGTTGTGGCCACTCCGGGACGGGCAATGGACTTGCTCAAAAGGAAACTGCTCAAGGTCCAGAATGTTAAATGGCTGGTTCTTGATGAAGCAGATGAAATGTTATCGATGGGCTTCAAGGACGATCTGGACACCATTCTTGGAGACACCCCGAAAGAAAAGCAGACCATGCTTTTCTCGGCTACCATGCCGACTGAAATCCGCGAAATCGCCGGGAAGTATATGCACGAACCGGTGATGATATCCGTGGGTAAAAAGAACGCAGGTGCTGATAATGTTCAACATGAATATTATGTTGTACATGCCAAGGATCGTTACCAGGCCCTTAAGCGGGTAGTCGATCTTTATCCTAAGATATATGGTATCGTTTTCTGTCGCACCCGTGCTGAAACACAGGATGTGGCTGATAAGCTGATGAGCGAAGGTTATAACGCCGATGTTCTTCACGGTGATCTTTCTCAGGCTCAGCGTGATTTTGTCATGAGCCGTTTTCGTCAGAAACATGTTCAGCTTTTAGTTGCTACCGATGTTGCTGCCAGGGGTTTGGATGTGAATGATCTGACACACGTTATTAACTATAACCTGCCGGATGAGCTGGAAATATATATTCATCGCAGCGGTCGTACCGGCCGGGCTGGTAAAGCCGGAACCTCAATTTCCATCATACATACCCGTGAACCACAAAAGGTTACTCAGCTCGAGAAGCTTCTGAGCAAGAAATTTGTCAGAAAACAAGTTCCGAGTGGTATCGAGATCTGTGAAAAACAGCTTTTTAATCTGATCGATAAAGTGGAAACTGTTGAAGTAAACCATAGTGAGATTGATCCTTTCCTCGAAGGTATTTTTGCCAAGCTCAGCTGGCTTGAAAGGGAAGAGCTGATTAAAAGGTTTGTCTCGGTAGAATTTAACCGCTTTCTCTCCTTTTATGAAAATGCACCCGACCTGAATGCCAATATTCATGATCAGAAGAGTCCACTCAGCCGCGATAATCGATCGCGTTCTGAACGTGCAGCTGAACGCATGCAATTCTCCAGGATTTTTATCAATCTGGGGACAAAGAATAATATGAATCCTTCCAACATTATCGGACTGATTAATGATCGGACCGGTCATAAATCCATTCAGATCGGCAAGATCGAGATGATGAAGAAGTTTGCCTTTGTTGAGGTCGACAGTCGTTTTGAGCGTGAAGTGATGAATTCATTCCGTGATTGTACTATCGATGGTGTTCAAGTTACCGTTGAGCTTAAAACCTCAGAAGGTCCGAGAGAACCCAGATTTGAAGATTTTCCGCGTCCGAAAAGAAAATCGAACCGTAACGATCAGAGAAGATGGTAACGGCCAATTTTCACATTCTTTAACATTTGGGAATGAAACATTGTTCAGTTTTCTTCGTCTTATAGGTACAAAAGAGATAACTTTAATTAACAGAATTTATATCTGGATAGGACAACAAAGAGGTTAATTTGTAACGAAGATATTAGAAGAAACTGCAAGGAGTAAGTGTTTGTTTTTCGAAACAGTCCCGATTAGCCGGCTCTAACAAGCCGGCTTTTCTTTTTGCTAAAAACGGAGCAGTGTCCTATTAACAAATCATTAACGAATATGTCTGTAATATTCACATTGTTTAACACTTACGAATGTAACATCTCTGGGTTTGAAACGTCTTATATGCAGTGAACAGAACTTAAAAACCTTAAAATATAACAGAGATGAAAGCAATTAAAACATTAAAACTGACCGGGATTCTTCTTCTGGGCGTGGTTCTGACGAACCCTCTGGAAGCCAGTATCTCAAGTGCTCCAAAAAGTACAAAAAATGTAATTACGTTGACGGTCGACAAGCCGGTCATTGAGTATATGGCCAAGACGGCAGCCGATCAGATTGAGGCAGCAGATATATATAGGATGCAAAAAATGGCATTCCAGATCGATCATCTGACTATTTCCTTCGCCGACCCGGATGCAAGCGATTATGTTTTCAGATTTAAGCCTATCGATGAGCAGGGTCTCGAAGCATGGATGTTCAGTGAAGGGTACCTCAAGTCGGCTCCTGAAAACGATGCCGCCCCTTTAAAAGATATCAGCGCACGCATCGAACGAAATAACAATAGCATTTTTAAGGCTGCCAAGAGAGATATTACCCTGACTCTTGACAAGCCGATCATCGATTTCCTGATCAAGATATATGATAATCAGATGAACGCAGGTCAGATTGTAAGGTTGCAGAAACTTTGCAGCAAGATTGATCATGTCACCGTTTCCTTTATCGACAAAACTGCCAGCGACTATGTTCTAAAATTCAAGCAGCTGGATAATCAGGGTTTAGAAGAGTGGATGTTCCGCGAAGGTTACATTATCGCTTCCCCGGAGGTAGAAGAAGCTTCTGCTGGTACCATGACTATGGATTCACTTTTCAAACTGCTTAATTAGTAACGTTTATTAACAGTATTTATATCTGAATAAGATTGAGATGGACTTTATTTGTGATATAGATATTAGATGATACTGCAAGATGTAGTGTTTGGTTTTCGAAAAAGTCCCGATCAGCCGGCCCGCAAGAGCCGGCTTTTCTTTTTGTAGGAGACTCTCAGATCTCCGTTAACAAATCGTTAACGAAAAAGCCTGTAAACTTCACATTCTTTAACGTTTACAGATGTAACTATGGCGTTGCAGGATCGTCTTAGTATTAGAAACAAGATTTAAAAACTTAAAAAACAAAATACAATGAAAACTTTAAAAATTTTAAAACTGACAAGTGTGATTCTTTTAGGAATGGTTTTAACAAGCCAGGTTGAAGTGGTTGGACGTACACCTGGTATTAAAGAGAAAAAGGCAATTGTTCTTGCCATTGAAAAACCAATAGAAGAATTAATAGCCAAAGTTGCTGCCCGGTTTGACAACGAAGATTTAGCCACGATCGACAGAAGCCTGGAGTCATGGATGTTTGATGCCGGTTATCTTAATATTGCCAATGAAGCTGAACTGGTTGTTCCGGTACCATGGCTGGAAAACATGAGCTTCACCACTGAAAGTGAAGACCTGACTGAAGTTCCTGTTCCCTGGTTAGAGAACATGCATTTCACCACCGAAAGTGAAGATGTGAATGAGGTTCCGGTTCCCTGGTTGGAAAATCTGCACTTTACAGCACCAACAGTAACTGAGAATGATGATGTAACAGAAGTTCCTGTTCTCTGGTTGGAAAATCTGCACTTCGATTAATCGTCAAAATACAGCTCACCGTTTGGACTGAAAGTCCGGCGGTTATTAAGAACCGGCTCAAAAAGCCGGTTTTTTTTTGTGCAAAAATCAACAATTGTTGTATATTTGCACCGCCTAAAGGCATGGACCTGTAGCTTAATGGATAGAGCATCTGACTACGGATCAGAAGGTTGGGGGTTCGAGTCTCTCCAGGTTCACTTAAAAATCAAGCGGTTACGTCTTTAAAGAAGAGTAATCGCTTTTTTATTTGCAAACATTTTGCATAACATCGATCTGTTACCCAAACCTCGGGTTAACCCATTCTCGCTTGGTAAGTTACTTAAAAT
>CAIXHD010000147.1 GCA_903919065.1 uncultured Bacteroidota bacterium | reverse complement strand
CTGCTCCTTTAATCCCTCAAGCCGGATAAAACCTTTTTTTGTCACCTTAAACTTCGATATCTTCATGAAATCCTGTTCTTTCATGATATTGAAGATATCGTCAGGATCCATACCGGCAGCAAGAAATACACCAGCTATGGCGCCTGCGCTGACTCCGGAAATTATATCCGGAGTAATGTTCTTTTCCTTGAGTGCCTTGGCCACTCCAAGGTGAGCAAATCCGCGTGCTCCCCCACCTCCAAGAACCAATCCGATAGAATATTCAGCCATTTTCAGCTATTAATTTTCATCAACAACATCCAGCATTGCCCAGATATTAGCCTCCGGTGTATTCGGCGGTATGGCACAACCGGCATTTAATATAAAACGATTCGAATTACCCATTATTTTAATCAGCTCACGGGTTTTTGTCTTTACCTCATGAGCTTTTCCCAAGGCGATCACCCCACTGGGATCGATATTCCCGATCAACGTAATCTTATCTTTAAAAGCTTCCGCAATCTTGCGGATATCGGTTTTATAGTCCAGTTCCAGGGCATCGGCTCCGGTCTCAATCATATCATTCAGAATCAATTCTGTATTACCGCAAATATGAAGGGTATAAGGCAGCCCGGCTTTATGGGATTCCTCAACAATAATCTTTTCGTAAGGAAAGGCATATTTTTTATACAGATCAGGCGGTATCAGATCAGGACCTGCCGGACTGTCGCCGTTTGAAAGCATATCGCAACCCGTTTGAGCCATCAGCCTGATAAATTGACTGGTAGCCTCGGTACAATATTCAAGCAAACCTAACTTATCGTCCTCCTCTGCGGTATAAAGATCCATCATCCATTCAGCGGATCCCCTCACCATTCCGGCCAGTGAAAATGGAGCCTGATCACAGTTGCCCCGGACATAAATATCATCGCCAACATACCTTTTTACCAAACGGACCGCTTCGAGCCAATTATTCACATACATGTAATCCTCGATATTCACCCCCGGAAGATCCCTCCAATCTTTCAGGTCGGAAAGAATTCCAAGATGACAGCGGGCAGGCTCATTATCGGGAAAATCAACAGGAACACCCAAAGCACCGGCAAGAGTTACCGTGTCCATATCCACCAGTATCCCATCGAATTCATACTTCTCGACCGACCGCACCAGGGCTTCTGCCATGACTACCGGATCTTCGCGAAACTGTTTCATGCTGACCTTATATTCGCGGGCAGCCATCATGAAATTATGCAGCATAACAGGGACTTTGTCACTGGGCTTGCCAGCCAGGGCAGATACTATTCGTTCTTTGTGGGTCATAATAAATGTACTAATGTGCAAATGTGCTACATTTCCTCGAGTTTGCGTCCCTTGGTTTCAAACAGAAACTTCCGGAAGAAGAAAAAGCTGATTAATGTGGCCACTGCGTAAAAAAGAAAGACATAGCCAATGCCTTTGCCGTTGGAGAAATAAGCAGCGATGGTTGGAAAAAGGAATACGGTGATTGCATTGAAGAACCAATGGGAGAAAGAACCGATAGAGGCACCCCGTGCGCGAATATTATTCGGGAACATTTCCGATAAAAGAACCCAGATAACAGCGCCCTGCGATGAAGAGAAAAAGGCTACAAACCCAATGAGCATGATAACGAGGAGTACGGATTTCATGCCTGAAATAAAGGCAAAAGCAAAAAGAGCCAGAAAAAAGGTCATGCCAATGGAGCCGGTAAGCAGCATTCGTTTTCGACCGACCTTATCGATAAGCCGCATGGCTATCAGTGTAAATATCAAGTTAGTGAAACCGATGATCACCGTCTGAAGAATAGCTGAATCCGTGGAAAATCCCGCAGTACGGAAAATATCAGTTGTATAATACATCACGATATTAATACCCGTAAACTGGTTAAACATTCCAATGGCGATGCCGATCATAACAAGCTTCAGGTAGGGTTTTCTAAAGAGGTAAACCGATTTCCCGAGGACTTCTGTATTCACCGAATCCTGAATTTCTTTTATCAGCTGCTCTGTCTCCGTTTCCGGGTTCACTTCTTTAAGTACCTGTCGGGCCTGAACAATGTCACCCTTCATAACGAGCCAGCGTGGGCTCTGACTGACAAAGAACAACAGAACAAAAAATACCACTGCAGGCAAAGCGCCGGAAACAAACATCCAGCGCCAGTTATTTTCACCGGTGTTCAATAAGAGATAATCGGAGAAAAATGCCACTAGAATACCTGTAACAATAGCAAGCTGGAAAGTCACCGCCAGTCTTCCCCGATAAGCAGCCGGAGCGATCTCGGCAATATAAAGAGGTGATAATACAGAGGCTCCGCCAATAGCCAATCCGCCAATAACGCGAAAAATAACAAACGATGAAAAGCTCCACGCCAGTCCGCTTCCAATGGCAGATATTAAAAACAACAAAGCCAATGCCCTCAGTACCAGTCGCCGGCCAAAATAATCTCCGGGTTTTCCAACAGCTAAGGCACCAACCACACATCCTATGAGAGCTGAACTAACTGCCCAACCCTTCATGGCATCGGTCAGACCGAAATGTTCAGTAAAAAACGGTATCGCGCCATTAATGACCGCGGTATCAAATCCAAAAAGCAAACCGCCTAAAGCAGCTACAAACGTGTATAAATACAGACTTTTATTCATATCTAATCAATGTGCTAATGTGTTATTTTATTGCAGCGCCGTATCATCTCCACCATAGCCCGGCCATTATGATAAGGACATTTCCACGGGTCGATTTTCCAATCGTTGCGATAATATGGAGAAGGGTCGCCAGCAGGTTCAACCAGGTACGGAACACCCAGTCGGTTGACTTTTGTATACCATTCACCATATTGATGATCAATAAGATGTGTATCGATAAAATTCCAGGCTTTTTTTACGATTTCCCAGTATTTCGTATCACCGGTCATTTCGAAGGCATTCATAAAGCCAACAAGGTTCTCTGCCTGCGGCCACCAATGCTTATTCGTTCGAAGGTGACTGCCGTACCGCGTGGATTCCAGGAAGAGCCCTCCGTCCTGGTCGACACCAACCCGGGCTACAGCATCAGCCATCCGGATGCACAGTGGTTTCATCCGCTCAATGATACTTTTATCGCCTAATATCTCAGCAGCCTCCATGAGAAGCCAGGAGGCTTCGATATCATGTCCAAAAGAACAGGTCCCTTTTGATGCATCGACCTCATCGAATTCCTCATTGAAAAAAATTCCGAGGTGGCCCTCCGGCCTGATAATCTTTTCAATAAAAAGCTCCAGAAGTTCTGTCAGCCTAAGTCGCACCCGCTCATTGCTCCATACCCTGAATAAAGCTGCATAAGCTTCCATAACATGCAGATGCGTATTCATTGACCGGGGCTCATTGTTATCGGCCATGCGATTTTCATCGTACAACTTCCAATCCCGCGTAAAGGCTTCGTAATAACCAGGATGCCCAGGATCTTTGGCGTGT
>CAIXHD010000146.1 GCA_903919065.1 uncultured Bacteroidota bacterium | reverse complement strand
CCTCCAGAGAGTCCGGCAGGTTGATGACTTTGGTGAGAATGATCATCGTGACAAAAGGGAAGCTGAAAGTTATGTGTGCGCAGATCACCGAAAGGATGCCTAAAGGAAATTTTATCAGCATAAACAGGGCCAGCAGTGAAACCCCGAAAATAATTTCAGGAAGGATTACCGGAACATAAAGGAGGTTTTGAAACAGGTCCTTTCCCCGGAAATTATGCTTACCCAGAAGGATAGCGCCAATAGTACCCAGAATAGTAGTGACCAGCGTACTGACAATGGCAATAACCAGCGAGTTTTTTACCGACAGCCAGAGGCCGGCATCGGCGAACACTGTCTTGTACCATTTGAGTGAAAATCCGGTCCATTCGTTGGGGGTTCTGGATTCATTAAATGAATAGATGATGAGGATAACCAGGGGAGCCAATAAAAAGGCAATGCCCAGGTAAGTTATTATCCTCAGACCTTTTCCCTGCCCGATTCCGAGATCATTTCCTCTTGCAAGATTTCCAGCCATGACTTAAAAATTAACCATGTTTTTTGATTTTGTCGGATCGAAGTACCGTATATATAAAGAAATGAATATCATTACGATAAACATTAAAACAGTAGACAATGCAGAACCAAAAGGCCAGTTCCGGGCCTGCAGATACTGAGAGGTTATGACGTTGCCGATCATGGTATTACCGGTGCCACCGAGAAATTCGGGAATGATAAAGTTGCCCAGAGTTGGGATAAACGTAAAAATTATCCCGGCTACGGCTCCCGGTATTGAGTAAGGCAAGGTAATTTTCATGAAAGTCTGCCGGTGATTGGCGCCGAGATCCAGGGAAGCCTCGAGCATCGAAACATCCATCCTGTCGAGTGAGGAGAATATCGGAAGGATCATAAAAGGCAGGTTCCAGTAAACAAAACCAACATACATACCGAACGAATTATTTATTAGCTTTAGTGGTTCATGGATAATTCCAATCTGCATAAGCACATTGTTTACCAGGCCATTATCTCCTAGAATAGTCATTATAGAGTACATCCGGATGAGAAAGTTGGTCCAGAAAGGAAGGATGATCAGGAACATGATGATCATTTTTGTCCGGTCGGACGCAAACGCCATATAATAGGCTATCGGATACGCAACAGCCATGGTCAGCACCGTTGCACCGACAGCATATCCGAATGATTTCAGGAAAATCCCCAGGTACATGCCTGATAAAGCCTGCTTGTAGAATTGAAGGGTAAATCCGCTGGAAGCTCCGCTGCTTACTCCTCCTAAACCAAAGCTATAGCCAATGACAATAGCCATTGGAATAATAAAAAATATCAGCAGCCAGAAAAGTGGTGGTGCCAATAAGGTCTGATGGATTTTGAGTTTAGGAAACATGGATTAACTCCCCCGAGGTTTTGCTCCAGATCACATTTACCTTTTCACCGATATCATAAAACTCGTTTGACAATTGCAGTAAATAGTTTTGACAGACTACTGAAATCATCTTATTATCAGATAATTCAACAATGAATTTTGTGATTTCCCCCAGATAATGTTTCTGGCGGATGATGCCGCCCAGGCAGTTTTCAAATTCTGATGATTCGAGCAGGCTTAATTTGATTCGTTCGGGCCTGATACAAAAAAGCACTTTTGCTCCCACCTGCTGAATCTGATTATAGGATAAGGTTATCTGGCCCATTCCCGGAATTTCCAGCCGCGATATCTGCTCATCGGAATGGGTGACTGTGCATTCAAAGAAATTCATGCTTCCGATAAAGTCCGCGACAAAGTGGGTTAACGGGCGTTCATAAATCTCTTTTGGCTTATCGCAGTGTTCAATGAGTCCGTCCTTCATCACAGCAATCCGATCGGCCAATGCCAGGGCTTCGGTCTGATTATGGGTAACGAAGACAAATGTGATTCCAACTTTTTTCTGAAGTTCAGAAAGCTCATTCCGTGTTTGTTCCGAAATTTTTTTGTCGAGGGCGCTCAAGGGTTCATCCAGAAGAAGCAGTTGAGGCTGGTTAATGAGGGCCCGGGCGAGGGCAACCCGTTGCTGCTGTCCGCCCGACAAGTTCGCGGGCATGCGTTTTTCGAAACCGCCCAAACCGACCAGGCGAATAACCTCCTCAGTTCTGGCATCCAGCTCTGACTTTGGTAATTTCTTTAATTTGAGGCCATAGTTTATATTATCCAGCACGCTGAAATTTGGAAACAGCGCGTAGTTCTGGAAGACAGTGTTTACATCTCTTTTATTCGGCGAATCGTTAGTAATATCCCTGCCTCCGAGCAATATCTTACCACCGCTCACTTTTTCGAAGCCGGCAATCATTCGCAGGATAGTTGTTTTACCGCAGCCGCTCGGGCCCAGTAAGCAAAAGAACTCCCCTTTTCCTATGGTCAGGTCAACTTGCTTTACTGCTTTGACCGAGCCATAGGACTTTGAAAGATTTTTCAATTCAAGCATGGACAGGTAATTGTAAATTTTCTTACAATTTACCTAAAATGGAGGAAAATTCCGCCTATTTGGTAGCGATAGCGAGCGCTTTTAAATAAAGAATATTGTTTTCAAGGTGAACATGAACGTGGAGGTCATCTTCAAATTCCTGAAGCAGCTTATAAGTGACGGAGTATGTGTTGCATCCATCCTCAGGTACGAGGTAATGATTGCTTAATTCACTGATGCTGTCCATGGCACCACCGGCAAATTCGTGTTCGCCAGCCATTCGGGTAATTTCAGAAATGACTGTTGCTTTGTGCTCCTCCGATGCGCCGGCAAGAACTGCTTTGATAGCCGGAAAAAGCACCTCTTCCTCATTTTTCAGATGCTGCAGCAATTCTTCATTAATTTTCACAAACAGCCTTGAAATTTCTACCAGTTCAGGATGATGTTCCCCATGAACCGAAGCTATCTTTCCCGTATAAAAAACCAGGTCGGGCAAGTTCTTGAGAACAAACTTATGATGAGTATTCATTATATAATCACAAAGGAATCCGAGTTCCCACTCCCTGAAGTTCAGAGCCGGATTTACCGGATCCGATTCCAGCTCCACCAATTCTTTCACGATGGTAGCCGGATTGATTCCCTTCTCTTCGCATGATTCCGTTAATCCTTTTTTACCGCCACAGCAATAATCTATACCTGCATTTTTAAACACTGCCGCTGCCCTGAAATCGTTGGCAACAATTTCACCAACTGATAATCCGCTCAAATTCTTGGATGACATATTATTCTTATTAAATCTTCCCCAAAGATAAGAATAATATCATTAAAGACAATTTTGTCTTTTTTAATTATTCTTTGTGTGAAGTTCTGAATTTCATGATCTTATTCAGCAGGTCGAACCAAAAGGGAGCCCCAAGGGAAACAGCAACTGCGGTGAGAAGGAATCCAAAAAAATGGTACCAGGCCAACTTAAAAAGGTAGCCAATTTTTTCTCCGAAACTTAACAGGATTTTTCCGTTTGATATTTTCAGATCGCTGGTGGAAAGGCAGCGCGGGTCCAATTCAGGAGTATATGTTTTCTCTTTTGTTTTGGGATCCATGGCAACACTTACCCTATCGGGTAGCCAGCCACCCAGTCCCAGAATTGAATTGGCGCTAAGCATATCAGAAGCCAGTTTTTGCTTGGCCTCCATCATTGAAGTATCGGCACCTGCAGGATTAGCCCTGGCATAAGTTTCTGCGAGCACCACCATCTTTTCCCTGGCGTCTTTGTCGACTGAGAGTTTCCTGACGATCGTGAAGGTATCTGCATAAAAAAACCAGGCCATGCAAAACCCAAGGATGAGCAGAACGAGCCGGATTCTGCGTTTATACCATTCAGATGCCTGCACCATAATACGATTGAACCACTCTTCGACCAGTAGCTTGAATTTCAATATATCCCCTCCGGCATCGTCCCAAAGCCGAAGAAGATAGATCGCCGCTTCTGCTTCCAGTGCTCCCGGGGGAAGTGCGGAACCGTTGCATCCGGTGGTTTGAGCGCTTACCTTTAAAACAGCGCTGATCTTATCGCCGCTGGCAGGGGTGCCGCCAGACAATATTTCGACGAGGACTTTTGAGAAGCTCGCTGCCTTGATGAATGAAGGGTTGCGCGACCTTCCTTTCCCACCAGCTGACTT
>CAIXHD010000145.1 GCA_903919065.1 uncultured Bacteroidota bacterium | reverse complement strand
CTTCCCATCCATCGGTGCAGGGAGTCAGGTGAATAGGTTCCCTGCTGAAAAAAGGTCCAGTCGCGACCCGTGTATTTTCTCATTTCAGTCCACCGAATGGCATTCGATCCACCATTCATCATTGTTTGGTTGGTGAGCAGAACCTGGTAATCCGCAAAATAACGGTGTGGGAGCCGGTACATCAGCAGATAAGGCCTGGTGTCCATGGAGAGCTTTATTTTGGGCTGTGGAACCGGGACTTTCCCTGCAGTAAAACTGGCCATTTCAAGAGATCCTGTCTGGCTCAGTACCGATTGATCCGGATTTGCCCAATCCATCTTTATTTCATACAATGCCAGGTTTAACATAGTCGTATCAATACCAACAATAATATTTGGAATATTTGCCGGGGGTTCAGGACCATCAAGATCACCCGGTAAAGCGCTGAACATAATCTGCTTGTTGAAATAAACTCCTCCGGCTTCAGCTTTCCCCTCCAGCATGGAACGACGGTCGAAAACCCGCACAGATGATCCCTTATAGTCATAGGTGCTATCCTTGGCAATATATTCGAACATTTCATAGGTTGAATAATAACCATCAGGCCAGATTCCGAATTTTGGATAATCATTGAAAAGGTCGAAGCTGTAGGCATACCGATGCCATGCACCCAATGGATCCCCGGTTTCCGAAACTGCGATCAGCTGGTAATAGGGGCCGGTTTTACTGGTTGTTACTGAAAATTGGGTGACCAGCCAACGGTCAGCAATCTTATCGTACAGGACTATCCCGTCACCATCATTGGTACCTTTCCAGGGACCATCGAACCCATCCCAAAGTGTGCTGGTAGCCACCGGACCGTATAACAGGTTCCCGCTTTTATCCCAGACAGCAATAGCGCAATTCACCACCTGAACGTAATGGTTGATACCAACTGCCCCGCATGCATCGGATGGTACTGCCCCGGTAATGTCACCGATTCCGTTGATATTAACCATCGGCACCTGCCCTTGCTTGGTTCCGTGAACCTTTTGAACAACCGGATCAACGGCCGGAGTTGACTTGGTCCTTAGGAGCAGTCTGGGTTTTGCTGAGGGGTTATTTACCTCTGAAATTTCCCGGACTTGCGTCTTTTCTCCAGCCAATATGATTTTCATGCTTCCCAAAGGACGTGTCACGTCGCTTTTTATGGAAGTAAATACTTGTTCCGGATGGGTTGAGTTTTTCTGTGCCGACAGGGAAACTGTCAAAAAAAGCCCGAGGGCAATAAGTAATAAATTCTTATACATAGCTTGATTGTTCAATGATTATCAAAGGTAGAATTACCTCCCCGGGCAATTGTCGAAAGAGGTTAGTATTTGACCAACGACCTCAAATAGCTGCTTAACAGTCTATTAATTATTTGAATTGTGCAGAGATTATCCGCAATTTTATCCTCAGAACCCGCTTCAAAAGAAATATTCATCATGAACAAGATTCTATGGATTTTTATTGCACTCTGTTTACCTGTTCTTATCTTGAGTTGCGAAAAGGAAGAAAAGTATAACACAATCGAAGGAACACTTAGTTCTGGTATGGATATGAGTCCGACCAGTCTGGGCTCCATCCCCCTGGTTCTGGCTAAAATTTACGATACGGTTGATTTTAATCAGGCATCACTGAGTGCGGGCAGTTTCGAGGGATACACTTCAACCCTTACAGATGCAAATGGATTTTATCATTTCGACAGTCTGCCCGATGGAAATTACCTCGTTGCTTGCGGAGAGGGGTTCAAGTTTGTTGATGTAGATTATGCAAAAATCCCGGCAACAAAGGGTTCTACCTATCAGGTCAACAAAACTGTCAACCGGCTGGCTTCAGCGAACGGTCCGGATATCTACCAGGTAGAAGTGAAAAACGAAAGCATCTGCAAAATAAACTGGATTGAATTTTTTGTGAATGGTCAATTGCAATTATCCCGCAACATTATCGTGGAACCTGGTGAAACGAACACTCAATACGGCCATTTTGAATTCTTATTGGATGATACTCAGAATCCGGAGTTTCAATTATCGGCTGTAAGAAATGATTCCGTATTCACTACACAAAAGGTTTCATTTTTCGGTCAGGCTATTTTGGCCAGTACCGAGGTTGAACTGACCCGCTATAACTATTTGATTGGCAAGGACATCTATGTTAAAAAGATAATGATGATGAAAGGATGGTGGTTCGGCCATTTCATTTTCGTTTATCCGCATACTTCTCATCGCTCCGTTTTTAATTGATGGTTAAAATGAACTGACGAAAAGTTTTACCATCGATACCTCCCGTCTCGAATCCGACGGCATGGGCGAAGGCCAGCCAGTGGCTCCCAACGATACCCCTGTCAACAAGGCCCTTAACCGTCGCGTGGAGTTTCTTAAATTATGATCAGGCCAATCGCCTTCTTTTCGGGTCGACAGAGATTTCCACCTTATCCAAACCCCAGGTGAGCACCCATGCAAGGCTCAGATAAATAAACGCCACCATCAGGAGAGGGAAGAAAGCGTCGAAGGTGCGGCTGCGGATAATATCACTGGCTTTGGTGAGATCCTGAACAGCAATATACCCAACTATTGAGGTCATCTTGACCAGAGAAATAATTTCCCCTTTATACACAGGCAGGGCGTGGCGCAAAGCCTGCGGCAGGATAACATGAATGAAGGCCTGAACCTTGGTAAACCCGATGGCAATAGAAGCTTCCTTCTGGCCGATATCCACACTTTCGATGGAGGTCCTGAACATCTCTGAACTATAGGCTCCGAAATTCAGTCCGAAAGCAATAACAGCAACCAATGCAGGATTGATATTGATAGATGCAAAAACCACGTAATAGATAATCATCAGCAAAACCAGTACCGGCGTACCCCTTAATATCGAGATATAGACCTTTGCTGTCATGGAAAGAATATTTTTCTGCGACATCCGCATGAAACAGATCAGCCCGCCGATCATAGTTCCAAAGATTGCCGAAAGCAGGGAAAGGAGAACTGTCAATTTTAATCCATCGATAATCAGGAGATATCTTTTCTCCAGAATGATGTTACTGTAAAAGCTCTCAGAAATCCCCTGGAGGAAGGACTTTTTTGTCTGTCCGTTGTGAGGGCCATCATCGGTATAGCCCATTTTAGCTGATTGTTCCTTTCCGATATTCTTCTTCAGTGCAATGATGCAGGCAGCCGCTGAATAGTAAGGATCAGAGAAATCGATCTGTTTCAGCCTCTCCTCTGTAATCATCATGCTGCAGGAAGCCATGTCAATTTTATTGGTCTTTATTGAAGCGAGCATGCTGGAGAAAACCAAATCCACCGGGACAAACATCTTGCCCAAATGCGCGGCAAACCGTTGGGAAAGCTCAATATCGAAACCGGCATTTTTGCCATCCTGGATTCCCGAGAAAGGAAATCCAACACTGGTTACCACTCCAACCTTTAGCTCTCCATTTTTGGGGGAAGTATCAATTTGCGGCATCTCATAGATATCCTTTATCATCCAGCGGTTCACCATATCGTCATAAATACCATTGGCCTTTATTTCCCTCAGGAATGCATTAAACTGATCCCTCAGTGCTGAATTTTCCTTATTGAAGCCGCAACCCAGAGGATTGGAGTAGAGACTGTCCTCATAAATTCCGATTCTATCGTCATTCTTCATGATGTTCTTGAGGGTGACATCACCGATGACGGCAACTTCAACTTTTCCGGAAGTCAGGGCCATAATCATATCAGGCACTGTGTGATATTGCAATATCTCCGAATTGGGATATTTATTTCTGGCATAACTGTCATGTACAGACCCCAGCATAACGCCGATCTTTTTATCTGCGATATCCTTGCTGGTATTTCCAGCGGCTTCGCTGAGTAAAAAAAAACAGAGGAAAATGATCAACAAAAAACTGCGATTCATACTAGTTAGGCCAATTGTATTATTGGCTCCTTCCCGATGATAAATGTAACGCAATTACTTAAATTTTTGTTGGGGGATAATTGATAAATATTTCATAAATTTACATTAACAAACCATCTAAACACCTTACATACAAGTCATTCTACTAATCACCTTTTGCAATGAAAACACCTTTACACCGTCTGCTTATGACTGTAACAGGGATGTTTATTCTTGTTACCACCATTTCAGCTCAAACCGCACTATTATCAAACCGAACTTTTGATCTTGGAACCTTTCTTATGGCTGAGCCTTATGAATGCTGGAATCCGGAGATGGAAATAGTTGGGTCCACCGTCCATGTCATTTTTTATGCCAAGCTGGACGACAATACCACCGGAAGGCTATATTACGTCAGGTCGCGCGACCTTGGAGCCACCTTTGATCAACCGGTAAAAATCTTTGAAATCACCGGGAATATCAATACTCATGCTGGTATGATGGCCAGTTATGTTAAAAGACTTGCCGTGGTTGGCAATACCGTGCATGTTGCCTTTAAAGCCAGTGAAACCGTGTATTATGTAAGATCTTCGGATAATGGCAGTACCTTTTCCGATCCCGTGGTTCTGATTAATTCGGAAGAAAATCACAGCAGTGAATTACATGAGACAATTATTGCCGCCAGCGACAAGGTAATTACCATCGGATTAAGAGTGGAATATGGTGAATCATTCATGGGAAACCACTGGTATGACGAACTGGTGACCTTACAATCCAAAGACAACGGAAATACTTTCAGCACTGTTCTTCTCAGCAAGAGTGCCATCTGGGGTTATGCCTATATAATAGATATTGTGGCATCGGGAAATTCATCCTATGTATTAACGGAATTTACTCAGGAGGGAACGATTCGGGCGCTGGCAAAATCAACAGATCAGGGATCAACCTATAGCTTCTCAAATGTCGGGGATACCCTTCCCAGGCAAATTAATTCAACCACTTCGTATTGCTATCTGCCCTTGCTTTCGGTTTCCGGTAATCATGTCTATACTGTCTGGAGCGAAAAAGACACCAACGACCTCAATCATGTCGTCTTTGCCCGGTCGGATAATGGGGGCAATTCCTTCGAATCCCCCGTGTATATGTCCAATGACCTTTCGTCAGAAAACGGGGATCTTTATCTGGGATATGAAACATTAGGTGCCAAAGGATCACATGTTTATATTGCCTTCAGCCGTGAGGGCAGTGATAGATATGTATCTTTATTAAGATCTGATAATTACGGCATCTCATTTTATGAGGAGCAAGACCTTTCCCAACCCTATCTCTATCAGCTTCGCACCAGGGATGTTACGGCCTATTCATTCATCTTTGATCCGCGGGATAACAGCGGCGACAAGTTATATCTTGGAAAAAACTGGCCATCAATAGCCTACACTGCTGACGGCGGCTCTTCATTTACGGGATGGAGATGGCTTGACCAGCGTTTTACCGGATTTTACCGTGACCGCCCGAAATATCAGATGGATAGTGAAGGGGATTTACATTGCCTGTATGAAAACGTATATCGGATTGACGGAGAATACACTTCCCGCACCATTCATTACAGGAAGATCCCGAAAGAACCCGATCCGTCAGTAACCAACATGGCGCTTGCACTTACCCAGACAGACGATTCAGAACGCTATGATCTGGTCATGGTTCCCCATACTCCATCTCTTTTGTTTCCCAATACCTTTTCTGCTGAACTCTGGGTAAAACCGGATATTAATTCAACTGAACGATGCGTTTATCTTATTAAACCAGGCAAAACGGGTTCAACAGACAGTCCGCGGGGCGGATTTATGATTGGCAGCTGGGAAGGTGGAGATGGCCGGCAGGCTACAGCCGGTGTTACAACGCCGTCCGGAAATGTATGGGCAATATCAAAAGACACCATACAGGTTGGCAAATGGAATCATATTGCGATGACCTATGATGGTTCGCTCGCCGTGGATAATCTTAAAATTTATCTCAATGGAAAGCTGGAGGATACCCAAACTGCCGTGGGAGGCATGACACTTCCAAATGGACCACTGTTGATCGGCGGCAATGTTTACTACCTGTTTAACGGGTTAATGGACGAGGTTAGAATCTGGAACCATACACTCACTTCTGTTGAAATCTCCTCCCGTTTTAAAACACAATTATCAGGCAATGAAAGCGGATTGGCCGCATATTACAATTTCAACAACACTTTTAAAGATATTTCTGCCAATGGCAATGATGGCACTCCTCTATACATGGAAACATTTGTATCTGACACCTATTCGTCAATTAATCAAGATTTTATAACAGACAAGATCACCTTGCGACAGATTTATCCTAATCCTGTGAACACCTCAGCAACAATATCCTTTGATTTGCCGGAATTTTCGCCTGTGATGATGAAAATAGTTGATTTGAGCGGGCAAACAGTTGACATATTGATAAATCAGAATTTACCTGCCGGACTGCATAAGAGAACTTTCAACGCCCAAGATATTCCTTCGGGTGTCTATTTCCTCCAGCTTATCTCTGACAAAACCCAAACTACCAGAAAACTAATTATTCTGCATTAATCGGCCAGAGCGCTTGACTGCACAGGAGCTATTCCAGTGTATGGATGATTTTCCATGACTTGTTATGCATCCTGATAGTCTTCCAGAAGGCTGTCTTGTTTACAGTATTGGTTGTACCGGTTGTGTAATAGGAATAGTTCACCTCCCCGGATTCGGCACCGGCAATTGTTTTGCAGGCAGTTTGAAAATTTTTGAATTTCAAGAAGAAATCATCCTTAAAGACATTCTTTCCAACGGTTACAGTATCCCGCTGGTATATAACAGTACCATCCTGATCCATGACCCAGATCTCATCAGGTGCAGTAACCAGGGTGATCCGGATGCTGTGGATCAGGTCGAACGGCGTAAAAGCCGATGAAATGGCACCTACCACCGTCGAACCGCTGATCACCGGGTACACATCTCCGACAACCTGAAATCCTTCCGGCGCATTAAACAATCCGGAGAAAACAGGCTTCCCAATCTTCATGGCTTCCTTCACATAGGAATCCTGGTTTACGGTGCTTCCTTCGTATTCCCTTAAAGATCTGGGTTCGATGATCTGCTTGGCGCCTTTAAGATTGATGAATGCCACCTCTTTGGTCAGCAGGAAAGCGGAACAGACCTGTTTCAGCCTGATCCGGATGGCATCGGGATCGTCGGTTACCCCGGTCAGGGACCCGGCAGCTGAGGCCAACGCCACATTCAACAATTCAATGGAATTTTGAATCCTGCCTTTTGCCATATCCAAAGCCGTCAAAGCATCCTTCTTATCGTTTCTGCAGCCGGCCAATGCTCCTGAAATCAACAATGCTATTACAACAATCGTGGTTTTCATGGTGTACGTTTTCATAATTCTGTATTCTTTTTCAAATACTGAAACTTGTGATGTTTACCATGCAAAAGTAAGGCTGAAGCCACTATTCCCTCAAACGATGATCTACTATTTTACAAGCAATCAATTACTTACGACTAATATTCATTTAAGTTAATTTTAACTGTTTGATTAACGGCATCAAATCGGTGCTTGATAGACCGTTCATAACCACACTTAGGCAAAGATTCTCAGTAGTTTTGACCTGTCAGTCCACCTCACAAAGAGAATCATCATGAAAAAAATTGTACAATTCTTTATTGTTCTTTGTTTACCTGTTTTTATCTGGAGTTGCGAAAAGGAAGTCAAGCTAAACAGTATCGAAGGAAAACTGAGTCCGGGTACAGAAATCACACAGGATAATCTCGCTAACATTCCGATGGTCCTGGTTAAGATATACGACACCATCGATTTTGCCACCGTAAAACTGGAGGCACGTAACTACGAGGAATTCTATTCAACGATATCAAATGCAGGTGGAAATTACAGTTTCGACAGTCTGCCGGATGGCAACTACTTATTGGCTTGCGGCTATGGGTTCAAGTTTGCGGATGTGGACTACGTGCCGGTTTCGGCATCCAACGGTTCTATAAATCAGGTGAACAAAACAGTCAATCGGCTGCCGTCACCGAACAGCCCGGAAACCTATGAAATTGAGATACAAAACCGCACCTTTTGTACAATAAGGGGGATTGAATTTTTTGTTAACAATGCATCCGTGTTAACCCGGGATATTTTTGTAGGAAAGGGTTATGAGGACGACCAGTACGAGTATTTTGACTTTGTTCTGGACGAAGCTCAGAATCCAGCCTTTCAATTATCGATAATGAAACAGGATACACTGGTAAAAACATCCACGCAACCATTTTTCACAGGTTGGTGGACCTATTACGATATTACTGTCGGGAATGAAACGGTGGTGATCGAAGGTATAAGTGAGGTGAAGATATTGAAATTGTATAAGGGATGGTTTTTTGGACATTGGATTAAGCTGGAATATTTTAAGCCCGATGAAATGAATGCTGGCAATTAAATTCGCTCCGGGCGACACCCTTCTTTTTGACCAACTGTATCAAATCACAGACCGATATACAATCCATTCCAATTCCTTGGGTTATGAATTGAATACCTTTGATACACCAAGTTGAATAAAAAATCATGAAAGGAAAAGTTCAAATCCTGATGCTTCTTTGTATCTCAGTTTTCATCCTGAGTTGCGAAAAGGAAGTTAAGCTGAACCGTATCGAAGGAACATTGAGTCCGGGAACCGAAGTCACTCCGGCCAGTCTCACCAATATTCCAATGGTGTTGGTTAAAATTTTTGATACGATTGATTTTGCAAGCGTAAAATTAGAGCCGCGCTATTACGAGCAATTCTATTCAGTGGCTACCATTGCTGGCGGAAATTACAGTTTCGACAGTCTGCCCGATGGAAACTACCTGCTGGCGTGCGGCTACGGATTCAAGTTTGCCGATGTGGATTACGTTCCGCTTACCGCTTCCAAAGGTTCCGTAAACCAGGTGAATAAAACGGTTAACCGGCTGCCTACTCCAAACAGCCCGGAAACTTATACCGTTGAGGTGCAAAATCGCACCAAGTGCGTTCTCACTGGCCTTGAATTTTTTGTTAACAATAACTCCACTATATACCGTGACATTTTTGTTGGGCAAGGTTACCCTGGGCCTCAATACCAGTATTGTGATTTTATTCTGGACGAGCAGATGAATCCACTTTTTCGATTATCGTTAATAAAACACGATACTCTTGTAAAAACTGACCTGCACCCATTTTTCAATGGTGGCTGGAGCCATTATACCGTTTATGTTGGTGTGGACAGTATCTTGATTGGCGACCAAAAATATAAGAAAACGGTTATAATGAATAAGGGTTGGTTTTTTGGAAACTGGATTAAAGTGGAATATGACGGAAATGGAGCATTTGCAACGAATTAGCCACTACTCCGATAAAGACTTGTTTACCTTTCATATGCATATCACCAAACAAAATCATGAAAAAAATCTGCAAATTCTGATCCTTCTTTGTTTCTCACTATTTATCCTGAGTTGCCAAAAGGAAGCGAAGCTAAACCGCATCGAAGGAACAATCAGCCCGGGTATGGATGTGGTGCAGAATGATCTGGCCAATATACCTGTGGTTATGGTTAAAATTTATGACTCCATTGATTTTGCCAAAGTGACTTTGGATGCCGGCAACTTCGAAAATTTCTATACCACCAATCCGGATGCGGCCGGCTATTACTATTTCGACAGTCTTCCCGATGGCAACTACCTGGTGGCTTGTGGCGAAGGATTCAAGTTTGCCGATGTTGATTACGCGAAAATTTCGGCAACAAATGGTTCCAATAATCAGGTTAACAAATCGGTCAATCGGTTAGCCTTTCCAAATGGCATAGAATCCTATACCGTGGAGATAAAAAACGACTCAAAATGCAGGGTCACCCACCTGGAATTTTTTGTTGATGGCATATCCAGCGAAAAACGTGAGACTCTTGTGGGTCCGGCAATTTATGAGAATGCTACCTATGGGTATTTCGATTTCTATCTGGATAAAGATCAACACCCGGACTTCGCCATATCTTTGGTGAATAAGGATACCCTGGTCACCTCAAAAAACATCACTTTTTTTGATAATACCACCAATAATTATGTATGCCTGTCGAAGACTTACTACTTGGTTGACACCAAGAGATTTTCCCGCGAGTTGACGTTAATTAAAGGAAATTTCTTTGGACATTTTATTATCATTTACGATGAGAGACCGAAAGCAACCTGGATAAACTAGCCACAAAAAGCTTAATAAGCATATCGTTCGGAGTAAATGATTATGTTTAGGAAAAGAAGCAGATGGCACGAAAAGTAAAACTTATCCTGAATCCCATGGCCGACATGGTCATAGCGGTTGGCGGCGATGTACCTGACTGCGGTGATTCAGACAATCATCATGAATCACATGATGTTCTGGCTTCTGCCCCATGTAATGAAGGGCACCCATGGCAAATTTAAACAGACAAAGATGGGTGTGATGAAGACATTTTCAATGCATTCCAACCGACCGCTTTATATTCACCTCGATGGCGAAGTGTTTACAAATTTCAGCAGCAATCTGCACGGGTTGAAATTCGAAATATTGCCCGATGCACTCAAAGTAATCCGCGGTTAACGCATAATCCCCTGATAAGGATAAATGGTAATTTCCAAGTTTAGAATGCAATCATAAAAGATTGGAGAATTATTATGAAGATTAAATTTTCGCTGTTTATTCTTTGGGGGGGGGTATTGTTTACCTCCATTCTGCTGGAGTCCTGTAAAAAGGATCAGAATAACGACATCGACGTCTTTAACGGAACCGGAAGCGATCGAAACCCCGATAAAACAACCATGAATTTCGTCATCATCACCCCGCAGGGAGGTGACGCCGTTTCCCAGACCAAAGTTAGACTATACAACTTTGAGGCAGAAGGCATAAACGAAATGGCAAGAGATTCCCTGCGATTGTAGGGAAAAATTTGTATCCAAGAAGATGTAAACGAACCAATCGGGAGTATTAATTCTTGACCATACGGGAAATTAAATAGCCATCCTATATAGCCGCATGAAGTTTGGAAACAATTTTTCCTCATACAAGAAATAGAGAAAGCCATCATTCACCATAAGTTTTGAGATAAACGCAAACTGGGGAATCTTGATTCTCTGGCGGGCTAACTGGCCTGTCTTGATATTGATTTCCCGCAGTTCACTAATGCCATTCTGCTTAAATTCGGTATAAATCCTGCCGGTAACCTCATCATTATATAGCCGGCGCTGCCAGCCGTCGACGAAATCCTGAGCTGGCAGGCCCCACCGGCGTTGGAAGTGGGGGCCCTGTTTGCCAACGCATCAAAAGTAAAATGATTTACATCCTCGGTCCAACAATCATTCTTTATATACTTCAGGATCAAAATAGGAAGTCTCCTTTTTCAACCTTTCAAGTTCTGCTTTCATTTCTGCTCTTATCGATTGATGGACGGGGCTATTGATAAGATTAACCATTTCACCCGGGTCCTTTTCAAGGTCGTATAGCTCGTTGATGTCATTTATCACATGCGGAAATTCAATGTACTTGTATCTTTGGTTCCTTACACCAGTAGCTGTTACCAATCCGGGAGCATATGACTCCTGGAAATATTCATAAAAGAATGATTTTCGCCATCCGGCAGTTTTACCCTTAAGCAAAGGCACCATGGATCTTCCCTGCATGCCCGACGGTATGGTCCCTCCTGCAAGGTCAATAATCGTAGGGGCCAAATCTATATTCAGGACGATATCGCTATTTGTTGTACTTGCCTTAACCATCCCCGGATAGCTTATCATCAGGGGTACTCTGATTGATTCCTCGTACATCAGCCGTTTATCACCCCGCTGATGGGAGCCCAGGAAATATCCGTTGTCACTGCTGAATATCACTACGGTATTATCAAGAATATCAAGATCCTCAAGGTATTTTCTGATTCGCCCGTAACTTTCATCAACAGCCAGCATGGCCCGCAGATAGTTCATCCATGTTTTATTCTTCGGGTCCCAGGGCTTTGGCTCAATTTTCAAGGGTACCGGTTTATCCTTACTCATCTTCCAAACTTCATTATGCACCCCGTAAAGCCATCCTCTTCTTAGCCATTCGGGCTTTCCTTCCATGGTATCATACCAGTTGTCATATTCTGGTATCAAGGCACCGGGAAAGGCAGCAGAATCTCGTGGAGCAGGAGTGAAAGGGGCATGAACTGCCTTGTGCCACAAGAAAAGGCAAAAGGGCTTCTTCCCGGGCTCCCTGATCCTCTTAATGGCGTAATCGGTAAGAATGTCTGTTATATACCCTTTCTCCACAAAATCGCGACCGTTCTCATTGAGAGGAGGATTGATATATTGCCCCTGTCCGTCAAAGCTCAGCCAATAATCGAAACCATCTCTCGGGTTGGCACCCGGCTTCATGTGCCATTTACCTATAAATGAGGTTTCATATCCTGCACCCTGCATGACTTTCGGCAGAAATGGAACGTTTGGATCAGGATCACTGTAGGTGTTGATGTATACCCCGTTTTTGTGAGCATAACAGCCTGTCATGATACAGGCCCTGCTGGGCGAACTCAACGAGGTTGTTACAAAGGCATTCTGAAAAACCATTCCTTCCCGGCTCAGCTGATCAAGATTCGGAGTTTTCATGAAGGAATAACGTCCGTCTTTCCCGAGTAAATTCCAGGCCTCATCGTCAGTAAGAATAAAAATGATATTCGGCTTTGAATGGTTCACATTCCTCTCTTTAATGTTTTGCCCGCCACCTGATAGCAGGGCAGGCATAAGGAGCATTGAACAACAGCCGATTTTCATCTGAATTTCCTTTCGTTTATATCACTATTTCAAATATACCTCATTTTCTTAAATGCAGGACGGCAGATCGTATAATCAGAATCCATTGTTAATTGTATTTTTAGGTCATGCCGGAAAAACTGTCCCAATGGATTAATAATCATCAATTCCCGTCGGTATATTACCGCTTTCCCGGACTATTGCGCCTGCAGTGGTTTACCAACCGGATACTTTATCACCGAAACTGGCTGATCAGAAGGGCCCTGCGCAGGTGCCTACGAAAATTCTCCGCCGACTTTACCTTTATGGTGCCGGATGCGGCGCGGGAGATTTCCTCGTTCCCTTTGCGCGTAAATTCAGATCCGGACAGTTTACCGGACTCGACCAATCGAATGGTAATATTGATATTATCAGGCACTTCTGCCGAATAAAAGAAGCTAAAAATGTTGATGTAGAGATTGGAGATATCAATGAGCTTAGCACAGATGATTCCGTGGACGTCATTCTATGCGCCTCGGTCCTGCATTATCTGAACGACTCTCAAAAGGTATTGGAAAGTTTTGCCCGTAGCCTAACCCCGGGCGGCCACCTCATTCTCTATGTACCGGTCAATTATCGGCGCAGAATTCCCTGCTATGAGCGTATCAGAAGGGAAATCTTCCGGAAGGTCGACTATGAAAGCGGCAAGCCGTTCCGCACCGATCTGTCATTCGAGAAACTGGCCGGAGAGCTTGCCCACGCCGGATTTTCGGTGACCAGTCATCACCGGTTATACGGACCGGCCGGACAGATCGCCTATGAGATCAGCTCGATGGCTATACTGCTCATTCAAAAAGTACCCTGGGTATTATCCGGATTATTTACCGTGATCTATTTCCTGGCAATTCACCCGTTCATCCTATTATTAATGCTGATAGATTTCCTGCTGCCAGGCAAGCAGGGTAATGGACTATTAATAACCGCTTCCAGGGATCAGGCCCATTACTCAATTGATTAGCCGCATCTGAATAAAAATCCTGCCCGGTTTTGGTTGTCAAATTGTTTTGGATAGTCATTATTGTTCTTCAGGATCGATCAGACCCGGACAAACTATTTGACCAACAGATAAATTCGTCGGTTAAAGAGGCAGTTTACTTTCTTACTCCGGTTAGACATTATAATAACTTTGCTACCAGTTACTTAATAATATTTAAAATCATGAAAAAGGTTCTTCAAATATTGATCATTCTATGCTTTCCTTTTTATGTCTGGAATTGCAGTAAGGAAGATATTAAAGGTGATGATTTAAGAGTAATGTGTGTGATTTTACCTCCATATACATTTATAGAGAATAGCGAATTAAAAGGAGTTTCCGCTGATGCAATTTTTCAGGTCATGGATAAGATGGGAATAAAAAACAAGGAAATAGAAGTCAGTGCCAGTTGGGCACCTGCTTATGACCTTTTAACAACCACCGATAACATTGCTCTGTTTACAATCGGGCTGACGCCTGAACGTAAGGAGAAAGCGCAATGGGCCGGGCCAATCGCCATGCTTGAAATAGGATTTGCCGGAATTAAATCAGCCGGAATAAAAATCAATTCAATCGACGACGCAAAAAGTGTTGAATCCGTTGGTGTGATGACCGGTTGGGCGTCTACTGAAACCCTTGAAAATCTGGGATTTACAAACCTTAAATATTTCACAACGTTGCCTGAAGCCGTAAAAGCACTATATAGCGGAACTGTGAGCACGGTATTTGACAATGACAATACCATGCGGATGATTGCAGCCAATGAAGGACTCGATGTCAACGAGTTGATTAAACAATATGCCTATTCTGCTTACCAGGGTTACATTGCGTTCTCACCCGGGGTTTCCCCAATACTGGTGGCAGCGTGGCAAGAGAAGATCGATGAACTCAAGAAGCAGGGAACGCTCCAGCAGATTTATGACAAGTACCTTACGGGTGTCAAGGCTCCGGGGATTATCTCGATATTTACCACATCAAGTGCACCTGAATCTTTCCTGAACCCTCAGGGAATCATCACCGGCGGCTCGGTTGAGTTGGTTGAAGCCCTGAACGTGATGAGCGGACTGGGCAATGCCATCACAATGACAACTTTTGCGGATTGTCTGACACAGGTTAACCTGGCACCAAATTCCATGACCTTTACCACCTCCCGCACGACGGAACGGGAATCTCTATACAAATGGGTAGGACCCATTACCAAAAAGACTGAAAGCATATACGTATTATCCGGATCGACTATTCAGGCAGCGACTTTAGAAGACGCTAAAAAGCTGGGATCCATCGGAACGCCAGCGCTTTGGTCCGTAACCACCAAACTTCAGGAGATGGGTTTCACCAATCTCAGAATTTACGAAAGTCCTGATAAGGTATATAAAGCACTGATCAATGGGGAGGTTACAGCCGCCACCTTTAGTAATCTCGCCATCGCGATGCTGGCTGAGCAAAACAACGGGGCATCCGGGGATATCAGGAAGGCTGTTGATGTATTTTCGGCCGAAGGCTACCTGGCTTTCTCTCTGGACACCAAAGACGAATATATGCAAACATGGCAGTCGGCCTATTCAACTCTGATGAGCAACGGAAAGTTTATGGAGATCTGGGGGAAATGGTACCCTGGCATTAATTGGTAAGGTTCCTGAAGAACCCGCAAAAAATGTGAGTGTTATGCCGCGTTGAGAATTATGGCCGGTGGTTGCAGCAAAGTGATTTTATCCATTCGTTTCTCCTTGCCTTATCATCTACAATAGATGCTTAATACGAATTAGTACAATTTTGCATTCCAATTGCATAATTGTACTAATTCTTTTTGTTTTACCGGATGGCAGGAGTCGACGAAATCCTGAGCTGGCAGGGCTAATCTATTCCGGTTAAATGAATGCCATCCCATTCTACGACCTTTTCCCGATCACTGCGAAAAATGTGCAATTCAACGCTTCGAACCAGGTTAAACAGGGTTGGTTTTTCCCTTCCAACATACATGTGAACGAGATCGCTGGAGTAGTATACGCGATCAACGCCCCGTTTTATACCCATCCGATACCCGTACAAGAAAATAAATTCCTAAATTCCCTGCATGAACCAAGCATCCAAATGACAAACCCGAAACTTACCCTCCTGATGTGCATCATCCCCGCGATGATTCTCACTTTTCCTTTAGTTGCCCAGCACGCGGTAAAGGATGAATTTCCAAACGGCAAACAACGGGGTGTATTAAACGAGTATTTCACCGATGATCAATGGAAGAGCTCAAACTTTGCAAAGCCTGTAAAGATTAAGCAATGGCAGGACCTCCGCTATGGCATGTTCATCCATTTCGGTATCACCTCCAAACCGGAAAATGCGGACCTGTCCTGGGGCAGCATCAATCCCCGATATGCCCCGGATTCACCCGGAATCACAGCAAATGGTAAGTTAAGGACCGAGAACTGGGTGAGCTGGCCCAAAGAGATGAAACTGGAAAAATTCGATGCCCGTGAGTGGGTAGAGATAGCCCGAAAGGCCGGGTTCAAATACATCGTTGTAACCACTAAGCATCACGAGGGTTTCCATATGTGGAACACCGCCTGGTCCGACTTTAAAATCACCAACACCCCTTTTGGGCGTGATTATATCAAAGAACTGGTTGATGCGTGTCACCAGGCCGGCATGCCCATCGGGTTTTATTTTGCGCAGCGCGAATGGTATCATCCCGATTACCAACCTGTTGATATCAGTAAGGTTAAGATTGATGGAAATCACTGGAAATTAAACCCTGGAGAAACCAGCCCGATGGGGCCCCTGCACCCAAAGTATCTGGAATACCTGAACAATGTGGTCAGGGAGTTATGCACAAAATATGGAAAGATAGATATCTGGTGGTTTGACGCCCTTTCCTGGGACGGGATGTTTACCAAAGAGATGTGGGATTCCGAGAACCTGACGCGCATGATCCGTCAGCTCCAACCCGATATCGTCATCAATAACAGGGCATCGCTGCCTGGCGACTTTGATACGCCGGAAGGTCGGTTGGGTGCATTCCAGGATTGGCGCCCGTGGGAATCATGCATTCCGCTTTCCGATGCCTGGTGTTATACCGGGAAACCCGCCCATTCTTTTGAGCATTTGCTACAGTTGATCGTCGGCGCTGCCTGTGGTAATGGCAACCTGCTCTTATCTTGGGGCCCGCACTGGAATGGTCAGTTCGATGAAGGCCAAAAAGAACGGCTGTTTGAGATTGGCGACTGGCTGCGTGTAAACGGTGAATCTATTTACAACACCCGGGGTGGCCCATGGAAACCTGCCACTTGGGGCGGATCCACCCATCGGGGCAATAAAGCCTATATCCATCTGTACAATAAATCCAATACTGAATTGTCATTACCAGCCCTTGAGGGTATAAAACTCGTTTCGGCAAAGCTTCTCGCCGGCGGAGAATCCCTTAAGTTTTATCAGGATGACCAGCGGATAACGATCACCCTCCCCGATAACCTAACCATCAAGGGCGATCTGGTCATCGAATTGAGGATGAACAAATCATTGGATGGCGTGAGAAAGATTACATAGGTTTTCTCAGGCAGTAATTTATTTAAAAGCGATTTGCCATTTAATCGTGGCATTTTTGGCGGATTCGATTTTTATCCTGAATAATCCATTATCGCATTTGATTAATGAGATCCTTGCATCCGGGTTTGAACCGGATACCTTCTCCGGCACAAAACCTTGCGGGGCAATAGTCAGGATATAGGGATCGCCGCCAACCACATTGCTGGTTCCCGACAGGATTTTCTTCCCGTTGTCCCATTTTTCATCGGACATATCAAGGTATCCCTGCATAATATGGCGGTCAGCCGATAATACCCGGGGTTGGG
>CAIXHD010000144.1 GCA_903919065.1 uncultured Bacteroidota bacterium | reverse complement strand
CTTTTCGTCCAACGCCCCCCCGAAATACGAGACACGAGACACGAGACACGAGACACGAGACACGAGACACGAGACACGAGACACGAGACACGAGACACGAGACACGAGACACGAGACACGAGACACGAAACCCGAAACCCGATACCCGATACCCGATACCCGACACCTGATACCCGATACCCCTCTTTCCCCTTCCTCTGCCTCCTGGTCTCCGGCGGCCACACCCAGATTCTGATCGTTCGTGATTACCTCGACATGGAAATCATCGGTCAAACCATTGATGACGCTTCCGGTGAAGCATTCGATAAATGCGGCAAGGTCATCGGCTTACCCTATCCTGCGGGACCGGTAATCGACAGACTTGCCAAAGACGGAGATCCATTGGCTTTCACATTCAGCAGACCAAGAATTTCAGATCTGAACTACAGTTTCAGCGGGTTAAAAACATCATTCCTCTATTTTCTGAGAGACCATCTGAAAGAGGATCCCGGTTTTATCGATAAAAATCTGAACAGTTTATGCGCTTCCCTTCAATATACCATCGTTGAAATTCTTCTCAATAAACTCAAGCAGGCATCCAAGCTGACCGGAATCAAAGAGATCGGTCTGGCAGGTGGTGTTTCGGCCAATTCCGCCCTCAAGGCAGCGGTTCGTGAAGAAGCAGTCAAACGCCACTGGAACGTTTATATCCCTGAACTGGCTTATACAATGGACAATGCTGCCATGATCGCCATCACCGGATACCACAAATATTTGCGCGGCGAATTTTCCTCACATGACGTAGCGCCGCTGGCGAGAATGTGAAGAGTCTTCAGTAGGCAGTACTCAGTACTCAGTCGGCAGTACTCAGTCTTCAGTACTCAGTACTCAGTCGGCAGCGTAAAGATGCTCTCAATTAACTCAGTACGGCAGATTAAAGGTCCCCGCTTCCGGCTTCGCCTCGCGAGGATGACAGAGAAGGAATGCTACGTAAGAAGCATTCTGGAAGAACGGTTTTTCTGTAATGACTGTAAGAACGTTTTTGTAGAAATTTCTCAAAAGTGCTTTCTTTTTCAAGCTATCCTATTTAGGAAGCTCTTTTCTGTCATCCTCGTGAAGGCGGGAACCCCGTCGCATACCACGAAATCCGCCGACTGCCGACTGAGTACTGAGTACCGAGTACTGCCGACTGAGTACTGCCGACTGAGTACTGAAGACTGAGTACTGCCGACTGAGTACTGCAGACTGAGTACTGAAGACTGAGTACTGCCGACTGTCCTACAGCTGGTACCGATACAGCCTCACAAAAAACGGATATTTCTTCTCCGGATACAGAAAATATACCGCATGCCCGAATACGGTAATGTTATACATATCTGGGAATTCCGGGATTAGAACCGGTTGACCCACAGCCCCGGTTCCGGTATTGAATGGCAGTAATATCCAATTGGAATCCTTACGCTCCAGGATAAACAATCCGGTTCCTACGGGATCAGCCAGAACGGTTAGTTTCTTATAACTGACACCCCCGTCGATTCCATTGAGCATGACATTTTTACAATAGGTAAAAGGTACCGCCTGCTTGAACCTGCCATCGGGTCCGTATGATAAAAGTGAGTCCTTGAACAGGTTGATAATAAATAGAGTATCCTTCCAGGAAAAGAGTGGAACCTTGATGGCATCGTCAATCATAGCAAAGATTTTCGAACCCCTCGTCACAGGATATTTCGAGGCAAATTCGGTCCACATGGTCCCTAAAGGTGAAACCGAATCAAGTTTTTTATTTAGCCTTGCCAGTTTGTCTTCCACCACTGCCAAAAGCCGGAGTCCCCATATTCCAGCTGTATGACAATAGATTTTAGCCTGTTGTTCCTGGGAATTGATATCGGCATAAACCAGGTTCTGAGCAAATCCGGCACGGATAGGATCCATCTGGTTAAAAAACTCCTTCCGGTCATAAATGTATGGATAAACAATTTTCCTGGTTTCCGTGTAAAGTTGGTAAACAGAATCCTTGAAAACCATATGAACAGAACCGAAAACATCGCGGTATAATGATTCTGCCCCTTTCACCGGAACCGATGCCAAAGTATCCCCAAACCAGCTGGCCAGCCAGATCTTACCCTTTGACGCCTGATTATTCGTATAACCAAGCAACCAGAGATTTTCATGATCAAAAGCGAAATCCTGGATGGAAAAATCATCCTTCTCCGTTAATATCTGCAACCGTTTTCCTGATATTTCCACTTCACCTATTAAGCCCACATACTCTTCCATCTCGATAACCAAATCTGCCTTTGGCGGCTCTTTCAATGTGATTTCAGTCTCCTGATAGGAAACATGGCTTACTTTAATCCGCGCCGGAAACGATGAAATTACCAGTGTGAATCTTCCGTTTTCAAGGGAATTTGCTCCGTTACCATCGGTTAGAATCAGGCTGGCCGCCACGATCGGCTGATGAGATTTCTTATCAACAATTTTACCCCTGACAACGGCTTTCTGCGACAAACCGACCGGTATCACTGCGATAATCAGAAACAGTAACAGGATGATCCTTTTCATGGGGCACCTCGGGCAAATCGGATTTACAAGGCAAAATTAGTCTACTTTTGATGTCTTCAATAAAAAATATGGAATACACCCGATACCTTCTTGATAATGGACTCCGAGTATTAGTCAACAGTGATTACAATTCGCCGATGGTTGCGATGAATATCCTCTATGATATAGGTGCACGTGATGAAGATCCCTCGTTGACAGGATTTGCTCATCTGTTTGAGCATCTTATGTTTGGAGGCTCAGCAAATATCCCTGATTTTGATTCTCCCCTACAGATGGCGGGGGGTGAAAATAATGCATACACCAATAATGACTATACGGATTACCACCTGACTTTACCCTTTCAAAATCTGGAAACCGGTTTCTGGCTGGAGTCGGACCGGATGAATGAACTGGCATTTTCGCAGGACAGCTTGGATGTGCAAAGAAAAGTGGTAATCGAAGAGTATCGGCAGAGATACCTGAACCAGCCTTATGGCGATGCATGGCTCTATCTTAAGCCGCTCGCTTATAAGGTTCACCCCTATCTGTGGTCAACCATTGGCAAAGAGATCAGTCACATCGAGAATGCCCGTCTGTCGGATGTGAAAAAGTTCTTCTACGGCAATTACGCTCCTAACAATGCAATACTAACCCTGTCGGGATCCATCAAACCGGAAGAAGCTCATGAACTGGCTAAAAAATGGTTCGGACCTATTCCATCGCGAGAAATAAAAATCCGGAATATTCCTCAGGAGCCGGTTCAGACCGATTACCGGTATCTTGAGGTTCAGCGACCGGTTCCCAGTCCGGCAGTATATATCGCCTGGCATATGGGCGACCGCTTCAGCCGTGAATATTATATTCTTGATCTGCTTTCAGATATACTCTCCAATGGGATGTCGGCCAGGCTATTTCTCCGCCTGGTGAAGGACCGGCAATTGTTCAGTGATATTGATGCCTATATTACCGGAGATCGCGATCCGGGCCTGTTTGTTATCAGCGGGAGGCTTGCCAGCGGTATAGCTGCAGAGTCGGGCATTAAGGCCATCCATGAGGAGATCGCCCGGATTATCAGTGAGCCTATCGCTGAAAGAGAATTGAATAAGGTCAAAAACAGGGCGGAATCCCAGTTCCTGTTCAGTAATATGAATGTTCAGAATAAAGCAATGAACCTGGCTTACTTTGAGTGGCTCGGAAATGCTGATATGATTGGCTGTGAGATGGACCTGATTCGTTCTGTAACGGTGGCTGAAATTAAGGCGACCGCAGAAAACGTGCTCAGGGAAACCAACTGTTCATGTCTTGTTTATATTAATAACGGAGAAAAATAAGATGGACAGAAAAACAATACCGGAAATCAAAACAGTCACACGACTGCCACTCATCCATACTGAAAACACCCGTTTATCCAACGGTATCCCTGTGGTAATAATTGCAGCAGGCACAGAGCCTGTATGCCGTGTTGATCTCGTTTTTGAGGCCGGAAGCAGGTATCAGGACAATATTTTCCAGGCATCGCTTACGAATCAGATGATACCCGAAGGCACAGGCAATCTTACCGGCGGCAGTATCGCGGAAGAATTCGAATTCTATGGAAGTTACTTCAATATTTCTGCTGACCGCGATGAGGCCGACATTACCATTCACAGCCTGGAGAAACATCTGGAACCGGTACTCAGCCTGATGAGCCAGGTTCTTATCCATCCGGCTTTTCCCGAGGAAGAGCTGAATATTATCAAGGCTAATCGGATCGAATCGATGAAAGTTGACGATCAGCGGGTGGAAAGTCTGGCCCGCAAGCAATTCAACAAAGAGATTTATGGGGAAAATCATCCCTATGGCATAGTTGGTGAAATTGCAGATATAACAGGTATTAAATCAGCAGCACTGACCAGTTTTCACTCCCGGTTTTACAATCAGTCCCATTGCAGGATCATGATTACCGGACCTCATCCTGATCAATACCTGCCCTTGGTTGATCAATATTTTGGAATCAACTGGCCTGTAAACGGAGATCAGAAAATTACCGCTTTACCGGAACTTCCCACTATTCTTCCGTGTGTACCTAAACGCTGTATCATTACACGTCCGGATGCTGTTCAGACCGCCATCCGGATTGGAAAACCACTTTTTAATCGATTACATCCGGATTTTCAAGGACTTACCATTGTCAACACCATTCTTGGCGGATATTTCGGATCTCGCCTGATGAGTAATATCCGTGAAGAAAAAGGTTATACCTATGGGATCGCTTCACACCTGCTCTCCCTGAGGGATTCCGGGTATTTTGTGATCGGATCCACCGTTAAGGCGGAGGTATGGGAAGAAACTATTACCGAATGCATGAAGGAAATCGACCGTCTTTGCACTGAAAAAGTCAAAACAGGGGAACTTGAGTTAGTCAGAAATTATCTGACCGGCCAGATTCAGCGGTCGCTCGACGGACCGTTCCAATTGGCCGACCAGCTAAGGGCATTGTGGATGCATGACCTGGATCTGAACTTCCTGAGTGTGTTCATGGAACTGATTAATGCCATTACCCCCGAAGAGATCAGGGACCTCGCAGCCAGGCATCTCCATCCTGCAAATTTGACCGTGGTAGCAGCCGGACCTATGAAAAGCTCGGATTGATTTAGTAATTTCACGGTGGAAACGCATTGTGCATGTTTGAACTAACCACAGAAGAAAAAAACAAAGTTCAGGAAGCCTTCAATGAATTGATGAATGGCTTGCCTAAGAATATAATCAAGGCAGATAAGGACCTGATCCGAAAAGCCTTTGTTTTTGCTTCAAGCGCACATGGAACTGAAAAAAGAAAATCAGGCGAGCCGTACATTCTGCATCCCATTGCAGTTGCCAGGATTGTATCAGAAGAGATAGGTTTGCGCACCCGAAGCATCGTTAGTGCTCTTTTGCACGATGTTGTTGAGGATACTGAATATACCCTGGACGACATTGAAAAGGAATTCGGAGCTCAGGTCAGGGCGATTATAGACGGATTAACCAAGATAACCGTAGTTCTCGATGGAGACTCTTCGTTGCAAGCCTCCACTTTCCGCAAACTCCTGCTCACACTGGTGGATGATGTCCGGGTAATCCTGATCAAACTGGCTGATCGTCTGCATAATATGAGAACACTTCAGGCTTTGCCTCGAAAAAAGCAGATCAAGATAGCCAGTGAAACTCTTTATCTGTTCGCCCCCCTTGCCCATCGACTGGGATTGTACTCCATCAAAACCGAGCTTGAAGATCTCAGCCTGAAATATAAAAATCCGGAGGTATATATTGAGCTGGCCAATAAGATCAATCATTCAGAGAAGATATCAAGTCATTTCATAAATAAATTCATTGAGCCGGTAAAGGCAAAGCTCGAAGAAGAGAAATTCAAGCTGGATGTGCATGGACGGCCAAAAACGATCTACTCCGTCTGGCGTAAAATGCAGGAAAAAAATGTGCCTTTTGAGCAGATCTATGATATACTCGCTGTTCGGATAGTTTTCAAGCCTAAACCGAGGATTCCGGAGATCACCCAATGCTGGCATATTTATTCAACCATTACGCAACTCTATAAAGCAAAAACCGACCGGCTGCGTGATTGGGTCAGTCGACCGAAAGCCAACGGTTACGAGGCGCTGCATGCCACATTCATGGGCCCGCATGGCAAATGGATTGAAGTACAGATCCGCTCTGAAAGAATGAATGACATTGCAGAGCACGGCTTTGCAGCCCACTGGAAATACAAAACCGGCGATTCAAAAGAAGGCGAGCTCGACCGGTGGCTGAAGGGTGTATCTGACATGCTGAAAAAGCAGGAAGCCGGCGACATAGAATTCCTGGAAGATTTTAAACTGAACCTCTTTGATGCAGAGATGGTTACGTTTACACCAAAAGGCAAGGAAATCATTCTTCCAAAACATTCTTCCGCTCTTGATTTTGCTTATGAAATTCATACGGAAGTTGGTAAAAAAGCGATCGGAGCCAAAATCAATCACAAACTTGTTCCTTTATCAACAACATTGAACAGTGGTGATCAGGTTGAGATTCTAACTTCCGATATACAGAGCCCGCAGCTTGAGCAGCTGGAGTTTGTAAAAACCGCGAAAGCCAAATCCTCCATCAAAGATTCATTCAAGGAACAACGGCGCAAACAGATTTTCCGTGGCCAGAAGAATATTGAAGAGCAGCTAAAGCAACTGAATTACCGGCCTCAGGCGAGTGTTTTCAGGAAACTCTTTGATGAATACAGGGTTAACAGCAAGGACGACCTTTATCAGATACTTGGCAAGAAGGAAATCCCGCTTGAAGAGATCCGGCAGATACTTCGCAAGCGATCAAAAAGCAAGGCGGTCCGATTCTGGGACCTGCAATTTTTCAGCTCGAAAAAGACCGAACAGCTGCCTATCGATTCAGAATCCAATGCCAGCCTTGTGATTCAGGAGAATCCGGAAGGCAATGAATTCCGACTGGCGCGCTGCTGCGAACCTATCCCGGGTGATGCTGTTATCGGTTACCGAAATGATGAATCATCTGAAATCATCATACATAAATCTACTTGCCCTATCGCCAATAAGCTCATGACCAGCCAGGGCGACCATATTGTTGCCGCCAAATGGACATCGCATAAGATCATGGCGTTTCTGGCCCGCCTGAACATGTCGGGGATCGACCGGCTTGGAATAGCCAATGATATTACTAACATAATTTCCAAGGAGCTGAGTGTAAATATAAGATCGATGAACCTCGACTCACACGATGGTGTTTTCGAGGCAACTTTTGATTTATATGTGCATAATACCGAGGATATTAATAACATGATCCTTACCCTCAGCAAGGTTAAAGGTGTAGATTCCGTGAAACGAATGGAAAAAATAGAGGATTCATAATTTATGAACAGCACAGCTATTCAAACTACCGTCAAGGAGATCTTTTCTGAATATATTGAAAGAAAAGGGCACCGAAAAACACCGGAAAGATTTGCCATTCTTGATGAAGTATACAGTCAGAACAGCCACTTCGATGTAGAGCAGCTATACATTCACATGAAGAATAACAATTATCGTGTGAGCAGGGCTACCCTATATAATACGATGGATTTACTGCTCGATTGCGGGCTCATCGTCAAGCATCAGTTCGGCAAAAATATTGCTCAGTTTGAGAAGGCATATTCATTCAAACAGCATGACCATATCATTTGTACAACCTGTGGCAGGGTTGATGAATATTGTGATCCCCGGATCCATGAAATTGAAAAAACTGTTGCCGGTGTGATGAAATACCTTATCAGTCACCATTCTCTCTATTTTTATGGAACCTGTCAGTCTTGTCAAAAAACCAAACCGATTTAACCCTGATTAGGCCATTAAATTTTCTATTTTTGCGCTTCTGTTTGTTTTATTTTTTTTCATTTAATACGACTTGTGATGAAAGTGGATGTTCTTCTTGGCCTGCAGTGGGGCGATGAAGGTAAGGGCAAATTAGTTGATGCGCTTACCGGTGATTATGATATTATTGCCAGATTCCAAGGTGGGCCGAATGCCGGTCATACCCTGGAGTTTAACAAACAGAAGCATGTCCTTCATACTATTCCGAGTGGAATTTTCCATCCGGAGAAAGATAATCTGATAGGCAACGGCCTGGTGATTGATCCGGTAGTGTTTAAGAAAGAAGTTGACCGCATCGCCAGCTTTGGCCATGATGTACACCAGAATCTTTTTATTTCGAAAAAATCACACCTTATATTGCCTACACACCGGCTTCTTGATGCAGCTTCGGAAACTAGCAAGGGCAACGACAAGATCGGTTCAACCCTTAAAGGAATCGGCCCGGCTTATACCGACAAAACCGGTCGCGAGGGCCTGCGCATCGGAGATATCCTGGAAGACAGCTTTCTAGATCGATATAAAAATCTTAGAGATCAGCATCTTGCAAAAATAAAGCAATTCAATTTCCCCATCGATCTGCAACCGCTGGAGGATGAGTGGCTGGCTGCAATTGATTTTATCCGCACATTCAAATTTGTTAATGGCGAATACCTTGTGAATGAATGG
>CAIXHD010000143.1 GCA_903919065.1 uncultured Bacteroidota bacterium | reverse complement strand
GGTTTTGGAATGGTGATAGATGGCAGCTCAGATTCAGAACGCCGTTTGAGCCAAATGCTTCACTGGGATGTTAATAATGGTATTGCCCGCCGGAGCTGGGCACGGAATCCTTCAGCCATGTCGGCAATTACCCGGGCGGTTCAGAATAATTCTTTGCTAAAGGTAACTATGCCAAATTTGGTGGATGACAACATTCTGAATAACTTGTTATTTTAATTCTGCAATGTTCTTTACTTATTGAGGTTTCTTACTTCCTCATAATGCCCGCCGATTGCTATAATATGAATATAATTTTCATCGGATTTATAAATCAACCTATCGTTTTGGGATAGTCTCCTCGACCAGAATCCTGACAATTCATATCTTAATTGCTCGGGTTTTCCGAGGCCTTTTTCTGGGTCACCCCTCTGCATTTCTTTTAAGGTGGAGCAAAGGTTTTTATGGAGAATCTTATCCTTTAGTCTCAGCTCTTCATAGACATCCCAGGTTCTCCCATCAAATACTATTGATCTCATCCAGTTGATCCTGAGTTGGTGAATACCCGCCTTTATTTTGGTAAGTCAATACTGATTCGGCAACCTGGCTCATCAGTGTACTGTTCCTGAGTACATACAATGTTTCCTGGTCGCGATCCCAGTCTTCTGCGCTGACAATGATGAAATCCTTTCCGGCGCGTCGCTTAATCCGGATAGCGAGATGCTCACCAATGGCTTTATCCACAATAACTTTCAGGTTGGCCCTGAATTTATTTACTGATAATTCAAGCATGATTTCTGATTTGAATTTTCAATAGATGTACTGTATTTCGGTACATATTGATCAGAATGTCGGTAGAGACGGATAATTATCCGTCTCTACGAAGCATCGCAACTGCATAAACCGCAACACCTTCCCCAGTTCCCACAAAACCCATCGTTTCTGTAGTGGTAGCCTTAACCGAGAGTTGATCCGGGCTGATGCCCAAAACGGCCGACATGGTTTCCTGCATTGTTGGGATAAAATCTTTCAGCCTGGGCTTTTCGAGACAGATAGTGGTATCGATATTGCTTATTTCCCAGCCTTTTTCCCGGATCATTTCAACGGTTTTTCTCAGGAGGATCTTGCTGTCGATATCTTTATAATCAGCTGAAGTATCGGGAAAATGAAATCCGATGTCACGCAGGGCTAATGCACCTAAAAGCGCATCACAAATGGCATGGATAACGGCGTCACCGTCGGAATGTCCTAAAGTGCCTTTGAAAAAGGGAATTTCGATACCGCCTAAAACAAGCCTGCGGTTTTCAACCAGCTTATGCACATCATATCCAAAGCCGGTCCTGTACATTATTTTTTCCCATCCAACCCTGCGAAATTAAACAGGAGGCTAAACCTCAAGGTATTGGCCAGCGGGCTGTTTTGTCCGTTTACCGGAACCAGGTAGGCGAAATCCAAACCAAACACATTCATTCGCAATCCCAAACCCACCGTAAAATATTTTCGGTTACCCTTGGTCGCATCTTCAAAGAAGAATCCGGTTCTGACTGCAAATTGCTTGGCATACCACCATTCCACGCCTGCAGCGATTGAAACTTCACGCAGTTCTTCTGGAAATCCGCCCGGTGCATCATAAAACGAATGAAACATCCCGACAGGTACGCCAACGTTCGGGTCAAATCCGTATTGAATAACAGGATCACCGTTCAGGTCCACTGAGTCGCCGGGATTGTAATAAACAGGTGCTGTAGGTACCAGCAGCTTGTTTACGTCGACTGAGGCAGTCAGCGTATTATAATCGTCAAACTGGATGGTAAAGGCGGTACCAAGGCGAAGGTTGATCGGGATAAAATCCTTATCAGAGTTTTGAGTATAAGAGATTTTAGAACCGATATTGGAAATATTTGCGCCAAAGGCAAAAGTAGCGTCATAATCTCTGAGCCGAAGGTCCTTATTCTGGTAGAAAATGGACACATCGGATGCATAGGCCATTCCCGGATGAGATTCAACACCATTGACATATGCTCCGCCGGTCAGGTTGGAGTAAACAAACCTAAACGCGAGGCTTCCTGAAAACCGATCGGAAAAAGACCGCGCATAGGCTGCATCTAAAGAAAACTCATTGGGATTAAAAGTCTGAGTAAGCGTACCAACATCATTAGTGAAATTGATATCGCCAAGAGAGAAATACAGAAGGGACAATCCGATTACCTGATTCTTATCGAGGCGCTTATAGCCTGAAAGATAGGCCAGGTTTATATCAGGAATTAATTTCCGAAGCCACGGGGTATAGGAAATCGCGACCCCCATATCATTGGTTACAAAAGCATATTTGGCAGGATTCCAATGCATAGAATTGGCATCCGGGGACAGGGCTACTCCAACATCTCCCATACCTCCCGATCTGGAATCCGGGGCAATCGTCAAAAACGGAACCGCGGTGGTAACCGTATTGATTTTTCCCGACAATTGATCTTTGGTAATCTGACCAGTGGAAGGCTTAATAAAGGCTGTTAACCCAATGAGAATCAGAATGAAGTTTCGCACAACTTTCATGAACAGTAAATTTTTGCTGCAAATATATAGATTTATCCGGCTTACAAGGAATTCCAATCTTCTAAAACTGCAGGTTGGTAAAAATATTGTATGCTAAGGTATTATTATTTAAGTATCACCAGTTTCTGAAAGGCCTCATTTGACTTACCGTCTGAGGTTCTTACCTTTACACGATAAAAATAAGTACCTCTCCCAATCCGGTCGCCAAAATCATCAAATCCATCCCAGGCAACAGGGCCTACCCGGTAGGCACCCGGTTTTATCTGGGTCTGGTCAGCCGCCAGAAATTCAAAACTCTTGACCAGTTTACCGCTCAGAGTGAATATCTGAAGCAATACGTCGAGAGATTCCTGTCCCTGGTTATGCTCAAAATAAAAATCGGTATGTGTGGTAAAAGGATTCGGATAGTTAAGTAAATGATCGATAACCAGATCCTGCGAGCTTTTAACGGTAAACGCAATCTCTGTTTCCGTTGAATTATTGAGGATATCCCATACTTTGATTCTGATTTTATGATCGCCGGGTAACAATTTGCTCAGCGGGTATTTCAGGCTTCCGGAACTATACATATCCAGATCACTCTCATAATAGTCATTCAGGACAATTGGATTTTGCTGATTGCCATCAATGATTGCAGTAATATCATGCCCGATGCCGTTACTGGTGGTATTAACTCCGCTCGCATCCTTTATTCTGGCCAGGATAGTCGGATTTTCGTTGGTAATTCCACCGCTCACGAAGGTGGTGTCATTCATGAAAACATCCAGTTGTGGTCCGTCTTTATCAATGATCCCGGATTCTGATGATCCACCGATCAGAATATTCAGGTTGACTCCTGAAGCATCGGATAAATCGTTATTTCCATAAAAGCTCATTTTTCCGGTCCCGACATTATAGGAGATATCCTTTGGAATAATAAAGTTAAAACTGAAGTCTCCGTTTTTGACACTTGCTTTCCCTCTGAAAAGGATACTGTTCCGTAATGAAAAATCCATAGTGGGGCCGCCATCGTTACCTATCGTGGTCATTGAGATTTCCTTATCATAAACAGTAGGCAGCACGACACCTGCAAAGTCGGATAATTTCTTTCCACTCAAGTCGTTGACATATCCGCTTATTGTGGCAGCGTTCAGAGCTTTAAGCGTATCGCGGAATTCAGCTACAGGTTTCCCATTGATGGCTGTCATCGTTATGCCGTACTCGGGATAGCTAAGCGTAAGTGCTGGGTCACCCAGCAGGGTGAAGTTCAGCTTATTCTGTTCATCCCCGACCGCATTTTTAGTAAGTCTCATTACATCGCCCAGCTTCAGCCTCTTTCCTGCATCATCCCTGTTAAAGGCATAATTGTAAAATTCCCTGTTGAGAATATAATTTGGTGATGAATAAACCAGGCGGGTGGTGGAGAAAAGCGCAATGCCTCCTCCATTTGGATTCAATAATACCCATTCTCCTGCTGAAACCAGGTCGGGATCATCATACCGGCTGAATTCACATGTGGCGGTCATAAATAGGGGAAGCTTGTCATGGTTTTCCCAATTCTTGATATCGGAAACCGATATGATCTCTTCATGCGCTAATCCTCTTTCGCTGCCGTGACCCAGATAATTCATAATTAAAGCACCTTTTTTTATGCGGTCACCGATAGCGCGGTTGACTTCCGGATATCGATCACCGGTTGGCAAGGTAACCTGCTGGTAGGAGTCGAGGAATATCTTATCTATATTGAATACCGGCTCAAGAGATTTCAGGAGGTAGGCAAGTGCATCTGCATCGCGCATGTGAGTATTGCCATCTTCATCGTCTCCGATAAAACACACCAGATTGCGCCAGTCACCAAATGCCGAAGGCTGATGATAATTGATAATCTTGTCAATCATGACGGACGCCTCTGTTTCACTCAATACCGGCAGCCTTCCTATTCCAATGTCCATTAATCCGGCTTCAATGTCTTCCCCCTTGTCCAGGAGACCGAAATAATCATCAGTAATATAAGAGCTCGTGGGATACAAAGATTCCAGCGACTGGTAGGTTGGCAGACAGGTTGGGAATTCCAGGACTGTTTCTTTGTTATTATATGACCCATCCCCGAAAAGCAGAAAGTACCGGAGCCGGAAATTTCCCGTGGAGGCGCGGTCGTAAAACATTTT
>CAIXHD010000142.1 GCA_903919065.1 uncultured Bacteroidota bacterium | reverse complement strand
CCCGCATTTCCTGTTCAATGCCCTGAGCTCCATTCAGAACCTGATCAATAAAAAACAGATCGAAGAAGCAAACCTGTTCCTGGCTCGATTCGGCGATTTGGTGCGGACCATCCTTACCCAGTCGTCGAAACCCGCAATCGGGCTGAACGAGGAGATCGATATGATTCGCAACTACCTGCAATTAGAACAGTTACGTTTTCCGTTCCAGTTTGAGATATCGATCGATCCGGCTATTGATACCTTCGCTATCGAAGTGCCGCCACTGCTAATTCAGCCGCATGTTGAAAATGCAGTGATGCATGGGATTTCCTCTCTGGGTGCAAACGGAAATATTGTTGTGAGTTTTATCGTTGAGGACAACCACCTGATAGGCAAAGTGACCGATAATGGCCCCGGATATCACCCCGGAACGAAAACCGGAAACGGCGGTCTGGGTCAGGGTTGGAAGCTCACCCGTCAACGCATCCAGCTGATGAAGGAGCAATATGGCGATGATGTTTCCGTAGAGGTTTTGCCGGTGCCCGATGAAACCGCCGATAACAAGAAATCTTCCGGGACAACCGTTATCTTTAGACTGCCGATGCAAAAACCCGACTGATGAAAATCCGCTCCCTGATCGTTGATGATGAAACCGCCAACCGCGAAAACCTGACTGGTCTTCTACACCGCTATTGCCCGCAGGTACAGGTTATCGGCGAAGCCTCCACCAATGAGGAAGCCCTGAATCAGATCAATTCAATCGATCCCGATCTGGTTTTCCTTGATGTCCGTATGCCGGGCGGCGATATTTTCGAAATGCTGGAAAAGCTGGAAAACATTCGGTTCGCGATCATCTTTGTCACAGCTTATGACGAATACGCATTCAAAGCATTCCAGTTCAATGCCCTCGACTACCTCCTCAAACCGGTGGACATTTATAAGTTGATAGAAAGCGTAACCAAAGCCACGGATGCCATCAACCTGAAAGAGGAAAATCTGCGGCTTAAAAACCTCGTCGACAACCAGAACCGCCACGAGCAGGACAAGCGCATCGCCTTGCCCCAGGATGATAAAATCGATTTCATACCCATCCGGCAGATCATCCGCTGCCAGGCCGAATCAAACTATACCCGCTTCATTCTCGAAAACAAAAGGGAAATTCTTGTATCCCGCACCCTCAAGGATTTCGAGGCTGCCCTGGAATCCTGCGGCTTTATCCGCACCCACCAGTCGCACCTCGTCAACCTCAACCATATTCAAACTCTCGTCAAGCGCGACGGCGGCTACCTCAAGATGAGCGACGGATCGAGTGTGCCGATATCGAGATCGAGACGAGAGGAATTAACATCAAAGATGAGATTCGAGGGCCTATGATGATATTCGAGGGCCAATTTTGAATTTTGAACTTCCAAAATCAAGTTAGCCTCGAAGAGTTGTCATCCCCGCGCAGGCGGAGCCGGAAGCGGGGACCCCGTCCCTGACCACGAAATTTCATGAGGGACCCTGTCCCTGACCACGAAATTATGCACGAGCCAACTTTGCTAATCACATAACTCACTTGACTTTGTGATTTCAGCATTCAACACTGGTCTTCGAATCTCTAAATTGGTCTTCGAATCTCTTACTTTATATCCCCGTCGTAATCCGCTGAACGAGCTTACTCTGAGTGAAAAACTCCTTGCCGATCACACGAAGAACCGTATAGGCCGGAATTGCGATCAGCATGCCGATAACTCCGCCAATAGTGGCCGCCATCAGGATTAATATGAAAATCTCGAGCGGATGTGCCTTAACAGACCTGGAAAAAATCTGGGGTTGAAAAATAACATTATCAATCACTTTGGTGGTTTCCATAACAACAAGAATATAAATAATCCTTGGCACCAGTTCCGTTGCAATATCCATCGGCATACTTACTGCTGTGCCAATTGCAACAGCCATCAGGCTTCCGATAAAAGGTCCGACGTAAGGGATGACATTTAATATTGCAGCAATCAAGGCTATTGTTGCAGCATCGCTGAATTTTAATCCCACAATGGATAACCCTATCGTAATCAGCAATCCGACAAAGGTGGACTGTAGCAGAACCCCAATAAAATACCTCTTTAGCAAATCACTTATTGAATTGATGGCATGACGGATATGAGGTTCCTTATCTTCAGGAAAGAACATCACAACACCATCTTCAAAAAGGCGCGATTCTTTCATGAAATAAAAAGTGATAAAGGAAACCGATAGGACAGTTACAAAAATACTTCCGATCAAACCGGCAAAATCAGAAAGCATCTCCGACATTTTAACAAACCCCAGTGACGATCGGAATGAATTCGTAGCCCACGCCTGCAATGAGAATCCCTCTTCCGAAAGGCCAAAATCGGTCATAAACTTCTCGATTTTTCCAATAGGCTTATTGAGGTCTTCCAGAATACTGGTTATATCTATATTGGATAAATATCTTAATTCATTGGCCAACAAAGGAATAAATGTAAAAAAGAAGAGCAGGACCAGTCCCCAGAAAAGAAGCAGAACAATAAAGGAACATAAGGCCCTCGGAAGGTGCCACCTGCGAATATGTATCTTTTGAAGCAGATTCACCAGTGGCTCCCCGATCATGGAAATCACAAAGGAGATCAAAATGAACAATACGATATTGGAAAAGAACCAGATAGCGAGTCCGGCCACCAGTATTGTGACTCCCAGGATAATCAGGCGCTGGGTATTCGTAATATTCGGTCGTGGTGCCATTACGTAAATATAGAAAAAATCAAACTACAATCCTCGCATCAGGGGGTAGATCACCAATTCTGCCAACAAGTAGGCTGCCAATAATATAGCCGACCAGGAGAAGTGTTTTCGCACATCCATATACTGACTGGCCGGGATACCCATCACCACACGTGTGTAGGACATCAGGGCAGCGCGCTCGAAATAATAGGCGATTACTGTGGCCAAAGCAACACCGCGAATTCCCCAGATTTGAACAAGCCAAAGGCTGAGGCCAATATTCAGAATCATCTCGAGGAATGCAACTATCATCAGTATCCGTGTCTTCTTTAAGGCGATAAGAACCGTCTGAGGAAACAGTAGCCTGCTGGTTATCAGCAATAGAAACAAATTGAATACTCCTGCACTCTCGAGGTAGTTCATTCCATAAACAGCAGGAAAAAGAAGGTAAGCTACCAGGACCAATCCTATGGTAAACGGAAACATCCAGGAAGCCATACGGCTGGTACGTTCGCGCAACTGTTTTAATCCGGCCGCAGGTCCTTCGCGCGATATCACCGGAACCATGGCATTGCTGAGTGCATGCGCCAGAAGAGCCACTAAAGGCAGCTCCCTGGCGCCATAACGGAATATGGCAAATACAGCAGGATCGAACTTTGCCACAACGATCATGCTGCTAATATACTGGGCCGATCCACTCAGCAGGACACTCATCAGAATAGGTGTTCCCAGCTGAAGATAATTTTTCCAGAAAGGAAATGATATATGAAAATCGCCATTCCTGACCAGAATGGTTATCAGCCAGATCATTCGGAAACCTCCGGCAGCAATCATCCCCCAGATGGCACCTTTTACTCCCAGACCGATTATCACGGGAATTCCCACCATCAATATCTGCAGGGTAAAGGCAACAACACCATACCTGACCAGCTTTTTTGTCTCATTGGCAATTACATACCAATACTCCACCAATGTCGATGGTGCAAATAAAACAAGATAAATCACTACCAGCCAGACAATTTCATGCGGAAGTTCTTTCCCAAGCAGCTTTCCGAGCAAGGGGGAGGCAAGGATAATCGTGCCCGCGGCGAGGAGCGAGAATAAGGTTAGGAGGAGGAACGAGTTGAAGAATTTTCGAGACACGTGACGCGTGACGCGTGACGCGGAAGAATCGTGACGCGTGACGCCTGACGCGTGACGCGGAAGAGAGCTCTCACCGGGGTTTCGTGTCACGAGTTTCGTGTCCCGTATCACGTCCTCGGGGTTCCGTGTTTCGTGTTTCGTGTCACGTGTCACGTCTTCTCCTGCCAACGGCAGCAACGCCTGAATCAATCCGGTAAGCCAGAAGAATGAAACGATGCCGGCAAAGAGTAGGAAAGCTTCGTAAACACCCACCTCGTCGAGCGAAAGCCCGGCGCGTGGAAGAATTATGCTGATTAGAAAAACCGATCCGTACCGGAAGAGTTGGAAAAACTGCAGTCCGGATAAAGTGTCATTTGGCAGTATTTTGCGCCAATGGATCGGCAAGTCATTCTATATTAAGAGGATCTTTAATCTTCTGCTTCATCAATGCAAGAGTCAGGACATCCTGAATGGTTCTTACATAGTGGAAAGTTAATCCTTTTAAGTATTTAGCCTTGATCTGCTGAATATCGTTCCGGTTTTCTTCGGCCAGGATGATCTCCTTGATGTTTGCCCTCTTGGCTGCAAGAATTTTTTCCTTAACACCGCCAACAGGAATCACCCTGCCACGCAACGTTATTTCACCAGTCATGGCGAGGAACGGTTTCACTTTTCTCTGTGTAAAAGCAGAAGCCAGCGATGTTACCATGGTTACACCGGCTGATGGGCCATCTTTTGGTATGGCACCTTCGGGAACATGGATATGTACATTCCAGTGTTCAAACACATTTTCAGGCAGTTGGAGTTTGGTAGCATGGGCTTTCAGGTATTCCAGAGCCAGGATTGCAGATTCCTTCATCACCTCTCCCAAATTTCCGGTGAGGGTAAGATTACCCTTGCCTTTGCTCAGACTGGTCTCTACATATAATATCTGTCCCCCGGTTTCTGTCCATGCCAGACCTGTAACCACTCCTGCAAATTCATTACCCTGATATTCATCGCGAAGTATTTCGGGATATCCCAGGTAATCCTTCATACGTTCAACCGCCACTTCTTTTGGAAGCACCTCGCCCATAGCCACCTTTTTGGTCAGCTGGCGAACCACTTTGGCGATCTTTTTATCCAGACTTCTCACGCCGGATTCGCGGGTGTGATTTTCTATTATATATTCAAGAGTCGGCTTGGTGAAAACAAACTGATCAGCACCCAGGCCGTGATCAGTCAGTTGCTTAGGAACCAAATGTTTTACAGCGATATCAACTTTTTCCT
>CAIXHD010000141.1 GCA_903919065.1 uncultured Bacteroidota bacterium | reverse complement strand
GGGATTCAACAATCACAACAACCAGAACAATCTCAACAATCCTTCCCAGCCAAGGCTAAAATCCCTTCAATCGATATACTCACTGGGATATTCGACAGGCGAAATCATTCATTATCAATGCACAAGCGGCACCTATGTCACTTTTATGACTGATTCCCCGGTTACATCAAAAAACTACGATGTTGAGTTTGTTGCCTGTATGGATCCCAACGGAAAGAATTATCCCGTAGTAAAAATCGGGGATCAGACCTGGATGGCCGGGAATCTGGCATACCTTCCTGCAGTCAGTCTTTCCTCAGTCGGTTCAATTACCGAAAAGTATTACTATGTTTATGGGTACGACGGTTCCATTGTTTCAGCTGCAAAAGCAATTGCCAGTTATGACACCTATGGGGCACTTTACAACTGGGAGGCTGCCAGATGGGCCTGCCCGGGTGGCTGGCATTTGCCTTCCGATGCGGAGTGGACCTCGCTGACAGAATTCCTCGGTTCACCAGCCGGCGGTAGAATGAAGGAGAGCGGAACAGCCCGTTGGTCCGATCCCAATACCGGGGCAACAAATGAATCCGGATTTGCCGCCCGCCCGGGTGGCTTCCGTAAAAAAAGCGGCGGCTTCAGCAGCCTTGGCGACTATACCGCTTTTTGGTCATCCTCCTTGGATGCCTCCTCTTATCCCTGGTACCGTTACCTCCTGTTCGATTCAGATGCCACTGAAAGCGACCACCGCGATTTCAAAGACCAGGGATTCTCGGTCCGCTGCGTAAAGGGAAATACGGCGCCCAATGCCAGCTTTACCATCAATACCGCAGTCGGAACCATCGAAACACGGTTCACCTTCGATGCCTCGGCCTCCACCGACGCAGAAACACCTGCCGATGACCTGGAGGTCCGGTGGGATTTCAATGGCGACGGTATCTGGGATACGGAATACAGCAAATCGAAAATCACTATTTACCAATATTCTTTAGCCGGCTCCTATTCAGCCAAACTGGAGGTAAAAGACGGAGGTGGCCAGACCCATGCACAAACTCAAATGGTAACCATTACCTACTTAACGATTACCGACAGCCGGGATGGAAATATTTATCCCTATAAAACCATCGGCACGCAGATCTGGATGGTCAGGAACATGGCTTGGCTGCCTTCGGTGAGCCCAACCGCGACCGGGTCAAATACCGCCCCCTTTTACTATGTATTTGGATATCAGGGCAGCATTATTGCTGAGGCTAAGGCAACTGCCAATTATGGCACATACGGAGTACTCTATAATTTTGATGCAGCCAAAACCGCCTGTCCGGCAGGCTGGCATTTGCCATCGGATGATGAATGGACTACCCTTACAGGGTTTTTGGGCACTAAAGCCGGGGGCAAGATGAAAGAAGCCGGATTTACCCATTGGCTCAGCCCTAATACCGGTGCCACTAATTCAAGCGGTTTTACTGCCCTTCCGGGCGGCTTCCGCTTCGACGACGGATCCTTACGCTATTTGCGCACGGACACCTTCTACTGGACATCCACGGAAATAGGTGAGTTTGCCTGGGACCGGGCGTTGGACAACATCACTGAGGGTTTCTACCGGGGTTACTATAACCGTAACCAGGCGTATTCGGTCCGCTGCATGAAGAACTAGCTATGCACACAGTTCGTTACAGGATGCAATGGCGCTTTTCATTAAACAACTGGATCAATGAACTATAATCGAGATGGGTGACTCAGAAAACCACTATAAAGCTTATCGAGCGATTGGTATGTCTCCTGAGGTCTAGCGAACAGGCTGGCGGAGCTAACTGGGGTAGAACTTCTCCCAAAACCTTGAAAAATGCCGATTCGACAGACCAACTTCCGGCTGTTTTCAAAATTACTTGCCAACTGCGTGCCAACTCCTCCAAAACACAAAACCGATCTACTTGATTAACAGGCTGATCGGTTGTAAAAACTGAGTTCACAAGCGGTTGTCAGAGTTAAACTGCAAGATCCAGTAGAATAGCGCATTGTGCGCTTTTCGGGCACCCATAGAGATATTAACTATGGTAATGACCTAAGAGTGGACCCACCGATCACAAAAAGCCTTCACCGGTCAAGAAACTCATTTTGTCTTTTCAATTCTTTTCCTTAACTTTTAGGGATCAACGGTTTATAGCGCTCCCCATATCTTAAAACCAGTGATTATGACATCAACCGACCACCTTAATTGGAAAGTTATTTCGGATGAGCTGAAAGAAGGGGACCTGATTCCTGTTGTCGGCCCCGAGCTGCTGCAGATAACTCGTGATGAAAAATCCGGCTCATACCGGTTATGGCTTGCCGGGGAGCTGGCCAAGGAACTGGGTATCTCCCTAGAAGGATTGGAAGGATTCCTTCATCCGGTAGAAGAGGTAATGCTCCGGTTTTACAAGCAGGGCGATATCCGAAGCATAAGGCCCTACCAGGTAGTAAAGGCCCTGATCAGCGAAAACGAATTTCCAGTACCGGAAAGTATCCGGAAATTAGCAGAGATCAAGAAGTTCCGCTTTTTCCTGACCACCACGTACGAACCATTTCTTGAAACGGCTGTCAAGGAAGCCTGGAAATTAACCGATTCCCAGATTCATATCTTAGAAAACAACCTGACCAAACAACCCGATGACCTGACCAAGTTTACCCAGCGTTCGGCAATGCAGCAATTCGATCCCCGGTACATTGAAAATCTTTACAAAAACAGTGCTGCACCCTCAATTTACTACTTATATGGCCGGCCTTCCCGTATGAAATCCTACGCATTGGCTGAGGATGATGTACTGGAGGCTATGCTAATGCTTGAAAGCAGCATTTATCGGCCCGATGAGCTGATCAATTACCTGTCGGGCAAAAGGTTGCTGATTCTGGGATGCAATTTTCCTAACTGGCTTGCGCGGTTTTTTATTTCCCTCACCAGTCCGGATCCAAAGAATCCCACAATTCAACCGGTATTTGTGATGGGTGATTCGGTTTGCCAAACCGACAAAAATCTGACTGATTACCTGAATCGCATTGATGCACAGGTTGTTCTCGATCATACCGTAGAGACTTTTGTCGATCAGTTATATGATGTCTGGAGAAATATCAAAGGTGAAGATTCCGGGGATACCACGGGTAATTTACCTTTTGAAAATCGATCGGTTTTTATCAGTTATGCATCTGAGGATAAGGTCATAGCAGATCAATTGTATCAAGAGATAAAATCGATCGGACTACCGGTCTGGCTCGACAAACGAGCGCTTACCCCCGGGGAGCGCTGGTTGACAGGCATTGAGTCGAATCTTCGAAACTGTTCCGTCTTTCTGCCGCTTATTTCGCCGGCCACCCTGGTAGCAGATGAAAGCAGGTTTTACCGCAGAGAATGGGACCTTGCCATCAGCTTGAAGGAAGGAGAGATGCGCGAGTTTCCGATATTACCGGTTCAGATAGGGCCCATACCACGGGACTCCCACGATTTACCCGAAAGCTTCCGAAACCTGCACTGGATCGATGCCCCGGAAGGAAAGATCACGGATGACGGCCTTTTCCGTATAAACGAGACCTTCCTCAAGACAAATCACTAACCTGATACCTGAAACCCGACACCCAACATGACCACGACCAACAACCCCACAAAATACATCTGGCCAGGACTGGCTTCTTACCAGGAAGAAGACAGGCACCTGTTTTACGGGCGGTCAGGCGAAATATTCGACCTCACACGTAAAATACTGAACTCGAGGCTGACCATACTTTTTGGACCCTCCGGTGCCGGCAAGACTTCCCTGCTGCAAGCCGGCGTATTTCCAAAACTCCGTGAGCAAAATTTTCTGCCGGTCACCATCAGGCTAAATTTTCCCGTACCCGGTGAACCGATTACCGCTGCGGTCGTGCAATTTGAATCGGCTCTAACCCGCGAATGCAATGCTCAGGCAATTACCATTGAATATTCCGATAATCAATGGTTTCAAAAAAGGAAGGAAAATATCTCACTCTGGGAATGGCTGAGATCCTTTACGTTAATGAATTCATCAGGCTCTGTTTGCCAACCGATTTTTATTTTCGACCAGTTTGAGGAGGTTTTTACACTGGGCAAGAATGCTTTGGGGTTGGAAGCCTTTTTGCAGCAGATTGGTGATGCCGTAGAAAATTTCCTGCCTGAAGAAATTCATCAGGTGATTAATGAAGAAAACAGCGAATTACCTTTTGATCCGTCTGCTCAGAACTACAAAATGGTGATTTCCCTGCGCGAGGACTACCTGGCTCAACTCCAGGGCCTTCGGCAGGTTCTTCCGGGGGTGACTGTTCGCCAGAACCATTTTGCACTGGTTAAACTCAACGGCAGCCAGGCCATGGAGGCGATAACCGGACCAGCTCCCGAGGGAATTATCAGCGACCGGGTGGCAACAGAAATTATCCTTTTCGTAGCCAATGCATCCGAAAGTTTGGATACCGATTCCATCAGGGCTGATTATTCCATGGACCAGATCGAGGTTGAACCTGCCATACTCAGCCTGATTTGCCAGCAGCTTGATCTAAAACGCCAGGCACAGGGTCAGCAAGTAATCACGGTCGATTTCGTTAAGCAATCCAAAGGCCAGATCCTCGAAGAATTTTACGGCTCGGCCATGCAGGCCGTGAAGCCGGAAACGAGGACGTTTATTGAAGACCACCTCCTCGATGCTGAGGGGTTCAGGACATCTGAACCGGAATCCAACCTATCGCAGCATCAGGTTGCACAGGAAGATATCCTGCATCTGATTGATCTGCGGATACTGCATCGGGTGGAATTTTACCACCGGTCGCATCTTGAACTGAGCCATGATGTTCTCGCACCCGTGGTTAAGGCAAGCCGTGACAACCGTGTGCAGCGGGAAGAGGTAATCAGGCGCAACGCCGAGATCAAACTTCTTAAGATGCAAAGGCGCAGATCAGCCATTTTAACCGCTGTTTTTGCCTGCATCACCGGATGCGCATTGATAGCAGGATATTTCAGCATCCAAAAGCAGAGAGAAGCGACAACCGAAAAGAGGAAAGCAGTAGCCCTATATCTGGTAAGCAGTTCGCAGGTCATGACCCAGAAAAATACCGATCAGGCCATCTGCCTTGCACGGCTTGCCTGCCAGATCGACAGTTCACCCCTGTCGGCGGGGAATGTCCAAAAGATCGTGTATGACAATGGCAGCCCTCTGAGCAATGTCATTTTAAAAGGTCACCGTGAAATGGTGTATTCCGCTGTTTTTTCCCCGGATGGAAAAATGATATTAAGTGCTTCAAGAGATAGCACAGCCAAGCTTTGGGATACTGAAGGGAATGTTATTGCAGATTTAAAAGGGCATTACGGAGATGTTTACAGTGCGGTTTTCTCCAAAGACGGCGAACGAATCCTTACCACTTCTGCAGACAGTACAGCCAGGCTCTGGGATAAAAACGGAAACCTGATTACTGTCTTAAAAGGTCATAAAGGAGTGGTATTTCTCGGCATTTTCTCGCCTGACGGAAAATTTATCCTAACAGGCTCAACCGATGAAACCGTCATATTATGGGATTCTGGTGGTAGTCAGGTCGCTCAACTACCAAATTACAGTGGAAAAAATTTCGAGATTCTCATGGGTCTTTACCAACAATCAATAGACTTTTCGCCAGACAGCAGATTGGTGGTAACCACATCTATTAATAACCTGGCTAAAGTATGGGACATTAAAGGCAATCTGGTCACTGAATTAAAGGGTCATCGGATGATGGTTCTTGCCGTGAAGTTTTCTCCTGATGGGAAGCAGATAATAACCTCATCTGATGATGGTATAGTAAAATTATGGAATTTGCATGGAGATGTGTTGGCTGACTTTATCGGAAGTGGGAGAAGGGTTTATAATTCAACATTTTCTCCTGATGGAAAGCAAATCCTTACCACCACGGAAGATAGAATAAGCAGGTTATGGAATACGCAGGGAATTTTGAAGGCTACCTATAAAGGGCATAAGAACGCTGTGTATCTATCAGTATTCTCTCCAAACGGAAAGCAAATCCTAACCTGTGGTGATGACAACACTGCCAAGCTCTGGGATTTACAGGGGAACCTGATTGCCGACCTGAAGGGTCACCAGCGGGATGTGATTACCGCATATTTCTCACCCGATGGAAAGAATATCCTGACCGCTTCCTATGATAGAACCATTAAAATCTGGAACCTCGACGGGGGCCTGGTCACAGACTTGAAAGGACATCGCGGAAGTGTTGCCAATGGTCTTATTTCCAAGGACAGTAAGCGGATTCTAACCTCTTCCTATGATTCCAGTATGATTGTATGGGATTTATCGGGAAAGATACTTGAAAACAAAAAACGCTCGGATTTAAAAACTATTACGGGGTACACTTCCCCGGAGTGGAAGCAAGTCCTTGATGTTTTTGAACCTGAAATGGCTGAGATTTATGGCGCCAGCAGGAATAACCTCCTGATACCATTGAAATCAAAGAAAGAGCAAGTAATTACAACTTCATTTGATGCTCAATTTGACCGGATAGTAGCTTATTATGACGACAGCTCGGCTACCTACTGTGACTTCAAGGAGAACAAGACCTGTCTGCTCAAAGGACATATGCAGAGGGTTCGTCTCGCTGCCTTCTCTCCCGACAGAACTAAGATCCTGACCGCTTACCCTGACCATACTTGTAAACTCTGGGATTCAGATGGTAATTTTATAGCTGATTTTATCGGGCATAAATCGTGGATTGTATCAGCCTGCTTCTCCCCTGACGGGAAAATGATCCTGACTTCTTCCTACGATTATACAGCCAAACTCTGGGATTTGAAAGGGAACCTTATTACAAATTTTACCGGTCATGTTTATTATGTTCCATTAGCTGTTTTTTCACCGGATGGCAATCAGGTTTTAACTGCCTGCGTTGATAACACGGCCCGTCTCTGGGACTTAAAGGGAAATACCTTATCAGAATTTGTTGGGCACCAGGGAGGATTATATCAAGCCATTTTTGCACCGGATGGGAAATTTGTTGCTACAGCCTCGATGGATAACACGGCTAAAGTTTGGGATTTAGCCGGTCGCCTGATCGCCGATTTAAAAGGACACCGGGATGTAATAAATTCCGTTGCCTTTTTCCCCGATGGTCAGAAATTGGTGACCTTTTCCGCTGACGGTACGGCCAAGATCTGGCCCGGCCAGAAGGAAATATTGCATCTGTTGGCGAAAAATCCTCACCGTGAGAAACTAAATATCCAGGCACTTGCCGAAATCCCCATAGAACTTTCCCGTGAAGATTTTGAAGCGGCTTCCAGGGATAATATCGTTGAAGGAACTTATCGGGAATATAAAGATTTGGTCGACTTGAAAAAGAAATAACACAAAACATGGCAAGCATTATCAACGGCTTTTCATACGACATCTTCATCAGCTACCGCCAGAAAGACAATAAGGGTGAGCGCTGGGTCAGCGAGTTCGTTGATGCCTTGAAGACCGAGATTGAAGCCACCTTTAAGGAGGATATCTCCATCTATTTTGATGAAAATCCTCATGACGGGTTGCTCGAAACACACGATGTTGCCGAATCATTGAAGGAGAAGCTCCGGTGCCTGATTTTTATTCCGATCATTTCGCGAACCTATTGTGATCCTAAAAGCTATGCCTGGGACAATGAGTTCGTCGCTTTTGTTGAGCAGGCTTCCAATGACCGGTTCGGACTGAAGCTAAAGCTGCCGGGCGGCAATGTAGCATCAAGGGTTTTGCCTGTCAGGATTCATGACCTGGAGCCGGAAGACATCAAGCTGGCCGAACAGTATCTAGGCTTTATCCGGCCGGTGGATTTTATTTATAAATCGGCCGGGGTGAACAGGCCGCTGAGGGCCAATGAGGATCATCCGCAGGATAACCTGAATAAAATCTACTATCGCGATCAGATCAATAAAGTAGCCAATGCCATTGATGAGATCATCAGGGGCTTAAAGAAAATTGCGCTGGTGGATGGGGACACCAGCAGTCCGGCAAGGGCAACAGAGGCCAATGATGCTAAAGATTTCACCCGGACTGGAAAATCCCCCGGGAAAAGCGAGCGAAAACTTAAAAAATGGCAGATCCTGGTGCTGTGTATCCTTTTTTGCATTCCTGCGGTTATTGCGACATCAAAGATTATCCACCGAATTCGGGATGCAGGATCGGGAGGAAAATCTGAGAAAACCATAGCTGTACTTCCTTTCCGGAACCTAACCAATGACACTACACAAATGTACCTCTGTGATGGTTTTACAGAGGAAATTGCTGATAATCTGGAAAAGGTAAGCAGCTTCACTGTCAGGTCCCGGCCTTCTTCAAATCAATACCGCGACACCAAAAAGTCATACAGTACAATAGGGAAAGAGTTGAATGCCAACTATCTGGTTGCCGGAGATTTCAGTCGCGAAGGCAATCGGATGAAAATCCTGGCCAGGCTTATTGATACGAGGACCGAAAAGCGAAAGTGGTCGAATAAGTACGACAGGAATCTGAATGATATTCTGGCTGTTCAAAGTGAAATATCCCAAACAATTGCTTCAGAGCTTAAAACAGAATTATCGCCGGAAGAATTGGAAAGCATTGAGAAACCCTTGTCAAAAAACCCGGAAGCCTACAGTGACTATTTGCGAGGAAATTTCTACGCCAATGACATGGAAGGGAATCGCGCTTTATCAAATAAATATTTTGAGTCGGCCATTGCAAAGGATCCTCAGTTCATTCAGGCCTATACGCAATTGGCAAACAATCTCTCAAGAATGTACGTGTTTGTGAAATTCTCGAAAGGTAGTGACACTCTTCTGGTGAAATGCATGGAACAGATTGACCGGGCTTTCTTATTAAATCCGGATTCACCGGAAGCCCATCTGGCTCTGGGATTATATTTTTATCGCGGATTCCTGGACTATGAAAAAGCTTTGGAACAGGCTGAGATGGTCCTGAAGAAACAACCTCAGAATGCAGAGGCTTTAGCCCTGGCAGGATGGATTCTTCGTCGGAAGGGTGATTATGACCTGGCTAAAATATATCAGGTTAAATCCCTGGAATTGAATCCCAGGTCGTACAGCATGATCGGGGATGTTGGAGTTACATTTCAGTCTTTGAGAGACTACCCCAAAGCAGAAGAGTATTTTAACAGGTACATTAATGTTAAGCCGGATAATTACATGCCATATATTCAGCTTTCGGATATCTATGTTAGTTGGAAGGGCGATACCAGAAAAGCCAGGGAAATATTGGAATATGGGGTTTCCAACAATGCATTTAAGCATACTGATCCCATGGTCATCGAATACGATTTGCTATTGGATATCAAGGAGGGGCAGTACCAGGTAGCCCTGAATAAATTGTTGCAATTCAGATCTCCGGCGTTTGAGAGTTATAACTCAGTACGGCCAAAACACCTTTATAAGGCTATCCTCTATGGCCTCCTGAAAAACCCCGGACTTGAATATGCCTGTTATGATACTGCCCGAATTTATCTTGAAAAACGTCTGGCGGAATCTCCGGACGAACCAAAAATTCTATGTACGCTAGGCATTTCCTATGCGGGCTTAAAACTCAAGGATAAAGCCCTGAAAGCAGGTGAACAGGCCGTGAAATCTCCAAAATTGGAGAATGACGTCATAAATAAATTCTACTATTTGCAAAAACTCGCCACGATTAACGTTATGCTTGGGAATTATTCTGAAGCTCTAAAGCAACTGGACTACCTCCTCTCCCGCCCTGCAGATATTTCAATCCACGACCTTCAGCTTGATCCCAAGTGGGCACCGTTAAAGAACCTACCCGAATTCCAGAAATTGGTTAGTAAATATCCCGTAAAATAAATTCATGGCAGATTCCCAAAACCAACCTCACCCTCCTCGTCCGCCGCTTGCTTTCCGCGTTGGGATCGTCGGTCACAGGCCGGGACGGCTGGAGTCAGCAGATCTGCCGGAATTGGAAAGATTGGTCGGGGATATTTTAGGTACTGTCAAGGAAATTGTCGAAGAGATTGGATCCAACAACCGGAATATCTATGCTGATCTGCCCCCGGTTTTAAGAGCTGTGTCGCCGCTGGCAGAGGGTTCGGACCGGGTTTTTGCCAGGCAGGCAATCCGCATTGGCTATGAAATATCGTGCCCGATGCCATTTCTGAAAGAGGAGTTTGAGAAAGACTTCTCGGACAGTCAGGCACCTGGTTCTGTGGAGCAATTCAACGAATTACTGAACCGGGCAGAAAAAGGTGCAGGATTGGTCAGGTTTGAGTTGGAAGGGAGCCGGTCGAGGGAGGCGGAAGCCTATCGAAACAGTGCCCAGGTGGTGCTCAACCAGTCTGATCTGTTGCTGATCATCTGGGACGGCCATTATCACGACAAGCCCGGCGGAACGGAAGAGACATTGCTTTCGGCACGGATCCAGCAGATTCCCATCATTTGGATCGATGCCTGCGCCCCCCACCTGTGGCAGTTAATATCCCCGGGTGAGTCCATGCCGGAAAAAACGGTCAGGAAGCGACATGTGCCAAAACCGGGATGTGAATTGAAAGATCTGAAGGAGGTGGTGTCCGATATCCTGGCAATCCCTGACAGTTCGGGTGAAAAGCCTGAGGAAGATCAATTCATGCGGCTTCAGGAATTTCATCTGGAAAAACAGCCGCGAAGGAACTTTGCCCTGCTGTGGAAGTTCTTCCGAAACCTCACCGGGGCAAACCGGATATCCTTCCTGTCGCCACGAATTCCCCCCATCGAATCTCCTCCATCAGAAATACCACCAGGTGATTCATCTTCCACCGTAAATAGGCTTGCAGGATGGCTCAAGCCCTATTATGACTGGCCGGACAGGCTCGCTGAGAATTATGCAGACAGGTATCGAAGCGGATTTATCCTCACTTACCTTCTGGCTGCTATGGCTGTAGGCCTGGCGCTGTTTCCGCTTGTGGCAGGATGGCTCTCGGCCGAGCACCATACCGGCCTGGCTATTTGCATGATACTGGAGGCTATTGTTATAATGACTATCCTCGGTCTGGTGTTTTTTACCCGAAAAAGCCGGTGGCACAGTCGCTGGCTTGATTACCGCATGACGGCAGAATCGGTGCGACAGCTGAAATTATTCCTGGCACTTGGGGGTGGCAAGCCTTTTCCCAGAATGGCCGCACACCTGATGCATTACGGAAATCCATCATCTACCTGGATGACCTGGTATGTGCAATCGATTGAACGGATTGCCGGATTGCCTAATGAACGGGTGGATAACAGCCATTTGCGTGAATGCCTCCTCCAATATGACGAATTGCTGAATGAACAGATCATTTATCACCGGCAGAGTGCTGCAATCTATTCCAAAATTGAAAAACGGCTGCACCGGACCGGTGAACTCACTTTATGGTTAACGCTGGGTGCCTGTCTTACCCACCTCTTGCCAGTCGTGATACCTGGAATTCATTTACCTCCGGTTTTTGGGAATATCCTGACTTTCCTGTGCGGATTTCTGCCGGCTCTGGGTGCATCCATGGCCGGGATCAATCATCAGGGTGAATTCAGGCGGATCGCCAAGAGCTCGCAAGCCATGTGCGACCAGTTCCTCAGGCTTGCCGATGAAGCCCGCAACTTAAGGGAAACCATTTCATCAGAACTGGCCGCCGAGGGAGAATCAACCTTCATCAAGGTTACAAATCTGTCAAGAACCATTGCCAACCTGATGATTAACGAAGTTTCGGACTGGAAGGTAGTGTATCAGGACCGGCCACCGGTACTACCAGCCTGACATTAAGAGCATTTGACATATCAATTCTAAAGTTTTGTATCTTTGATAGTAACGATCAAAATCCTGAAATATGTCTTCGGTACTGCCCGGTTACGAATACGACATTTTCATCAGCTACCGCCAGAAGGACAACAAAGGCGACGGTTGGGTGACTGAATTTGTGGAGGCTCTAAAAATGGAGTTGGAAGCCACGTTCAAAGAGGATATCAGCGTGTATTTTGATATCAATCCGCATGACGGACTGCTGGAGACGCATGATGTGGCAGCCTCGCTTAAAGAGAAACTAAAGGCCCTTATCTTCATCCCGATCGTTTCCCGTACCTATTGTGATCCG
>CAIXHD010000140.1 GCA_903919065.1 uncultured Bacteroidota bacterium | reverse complement strand
TTCGGAGGCGAAAGGCCGGTTATGGATTTTAGCCTGCTGATCAATCACGCTGATTTGTGTGCTTTAAACCTGATAACTGGTGAAACCAAGGCCGAGCTAAAGGTTGATTTACATGGCAACTTCACCGGCTCTGCAATAGATGATATCGATGGAGAGATTAAGATAAGGAATTCGAGTTATACCAATAGCCTTGGCACTTTGCCGATCGCTGAGCTTACCTTATCCTCAATTCTGGAATTTGGGCGCCGGAAAATCATGCTATCCTCAGAATATCTTGATGCCAGGATCGTAGGCGATGTGCATATGGATGATCTTACCGCCCAGGTAAAATCACTTATAGCCCGCTTTATCCCTGCCCTATCAAAAACACAGGTGGTGAGGCCCGATCATATGAATGATTTTGCTTTCAATATCCAGTTAAAGAATTCCACACCCCTGACGCGGGTACTTTTCCCGGCATTACAATGTAAGGATAACACCCGCTTGGGAGGATTTTATAATGCAATTGATCAGACGATCTCCATTGAGGGGATTTCTCCTCAGTTTGTCACCGGTGGCGGCCAGTATACCGGATTGGATGTCCTGATTCAATCAAGGGGGGATTCATTAATCCTTACCGGGAGCCTGGACAAAGTTCAGCTTGACAGGAAAACAGTGTTTGATAAAGTGAAACTTGACGGTGCACTCACTAATAACCAGATGAGAGCCGGTCTGAACTGGAATGCCGGCGGCAAAACCGGACCAAGGGGAAAAATTGCCTGTACCGGATTAATGTCGCAGTCAGAATCGGGATTGCTTACGGCAGTTTTTAAGTTTCCCATGTCGGAAATGATTTTTAATGACAGTTTATGGAAAATAGATTCCTTCGGCATATATGCTGATCGGGACAAAATTCAGATTGATCGCTTTCGTATTGTACATGCTGCTGAAAACCTCAGCCTTAATGGGGCAATCTCTATTTTCCCGACAGATACCTTGTATATCGGATTCAATAATGTCAATCTTAATAATATCACCAGTGTTGCCGGATCCGAAGATTTTCAGCTTCGGGGGCGGATTACCGGAGAAGCCAGACTTTACGATATGCGCAACCGGGGGATGTTTCTTACAGAGGCAAAGATCGATAGCCTCACGCTTAATGACCAGCCGATGGGCATAACCACACTTTCGAGCCGCAGCGCGGGTGCCGGTGAGCCTGTTTTAATGGATATACTTGTTCAGCGGGATTCTGTAAAGACGGTCCAGTTCCACGGTCAGTACAATCCTGCCACTGACAGTCTGAACTTTGATCTGGCGGTTGAAAAGGTAAGGCTCGATATATTCAATCCTATTGTTTATGATGAACTGTTAGATGTTAAAGGGGAAGCAACCGGAAAAGTTCGGATCAGGGGTACTCCAAGGGTGCCTTTGGTAAGCGGAAACCTTATGGTGCAGGATGGGTCATTTATTGTTAATTATTTGAATACCAGATTCTATTTTAGCACTGATGTTGAAGTCACTCCGGATTTATTTATTGTAAGGAATGTCGACATGACGGATGAAGAACACAATCATGCTGTCGTTAACGGCTTTGTGAGACATAATAAATTCAGTACCATATCTCTGGACATCGAGGCAAATTTTAAGGATTTTGTGCTGCTCAATGAAGTTGAATCCCGTAATGAGGGATATTGGGGACGAGGATATGGCACCGGAGTCGGCACAATAAAAGGACCTTTGAAAAACCTGATTATCGATGTTTCTGCGAGGTCGAGCAAGAAGACTAAATTCTTTGTTCCGGTGTATACAACCGATGAAGCGCGCATGATTGACTTTATTACCTATGTGGAAAAACCAAAAGAGGAGAAGGAGGTTGACCTTCTTGATTTCTCCTCTGAAATTACCAAAGGCTATGAAGTAAACCTTAATGGTGCCACTGTAAATATTGATCTTGAAGTTACCCCAGATGCTGACGTTCAGCTGATTTTCGACTCCAAGGTAGGGGATGTGATTCATGCAAGGGGTAACGGGAATTTCCACGTGTTTATCCCCAAAGATTCAAGATGGACTCTCAATGGGGACTACACAATTGACCAGGGTGATTATCAGTTTACCTGGCAGAATATGCCGGTTAAGAGGCTGCAGATTGAACCGGGCGCAACACTTAAGTGGACCGGTGATGTATCCAACGCCCAGCTTGATATTGATGCGGTTTATCGCACCAAGGCATCGCTTTATGATTTATTGCAGGATGAATCCACTCCCGACCTGATGCAGCGGTTACCGGTTGAGTGCCATCTGCTGATGACCGGGTTTCTGGAAGCACCGATAGTGGCATTTAATATTGATCTGCCACCAACGAGTAACGATATTGCAAGGACCCAATTGCAGAATCTTTCAAAAGAGGAGCTTGGGAAGCAGGTGATTTCATTGCTGGTTCTAAATCGTTTTACTCCATTGCAGGGTACGGGCAGTGGCACCGCCAGCAGATACGAACAGGCAGGTTTAGCCACCACTACAGAGGTGTTGTCAAATCAGTTAAGCTACTGGCTTTCACAGATCAGCAAGGATTTTGATGTTGGGTTTAATTACCGGCCAGGTGACCAGATATCCAGTGATGAGGTTGAAGTTGCTCTCTCGACACAATTTTTGAATAACCGGATGACCATTAATGTCAACGGAAACTATGATGTTCGGCCGACCACAGGCAATACAAGTCAACTTGTTGGAGATGTGGATGTTGAATATAAAATAAAAGCTTCTGGAAAAGTCAGGTTAAAGGCTTTTACCCGGGCTAACGACCATCTATTGTATGAGTATGCTCCATATACTCAGGGTGTTGGTGTATTTTATCGTGAAGAGTTTGATACATTTGGTGATCTGATTCGCAAATATCGTGATAAACTGACCCGAAAGTAAGCGTTAACAACTCATATGAAAACCGGTTATACTAAACAGATTCGTTCGTTCGTTTTTTCAATACTTTTAAAAGGTTAAAAAACCAGATGGAACAAGCGCCAAAATATGAGGGGTTATTAGGTACCGTGCTATATCACGGCTTTATACTCCTGTTGCTCCTTTTATTTCGTTTGAGCGCCGGACCGAACATTCCTGTTGAAGAGATTGCGGAAGGTGTTACCGTGAATTTTGGTACTGATCTTGACGGTATGGGGGATCAGGAACCTGCACTGCAGGATGCTGCCTACCGACCGGAACCTGAGGCTGTAGTTCCAACGCCACCGGCAAAAGCAAAACCTGTTACAGCCAAAGTCAAGGAAACTGCTTCCAAAATTATTACCCAGGATAATGAATCAGCCCCGGTAATAAAAAAGGAACCTACGGAAAAGGAGTTGGCAGATAAGAAGGCATTGGAAGACAAGAAATTAAAAGACAAGGAAGACCGCGAAATACAAAGGCAGGCAGATCTGGAGAATAAGCGATTAACTGATCTTGAGAATCAGCGGATCGAGGCGGAGAAGAAAAAGCTGGAACAGCAACAGTCGCAGGTTAATGCGATTAAAGGCCGAATGGGTAAATCTTTTGGCGGGGCAGCTGTCAACGGCGGAACCGGCGGTGAAGGTACCGGTAATACGGTTGGCAACCAGGGAGATCCTACAGGTTCAGTTGATTCAAAAAACCGGGGTCCGGGTGGGGGCAGGGGAGCAGGAATCTCTTATAACCTCGACGGCAGAAGTGTAATGGGAGGATTGGCCAAGCCAGAGTATTCTGTCAATGATTATGGTGATGTTGTTGTTACCATTACTGTAAATAAAGAGGGTGAAGTAATCAATGCCATTCCGGGTGCAAAAGGTACCACCACAACGAATTCAACTTTATGGGAAGCCGCTCGCAAGGCAGCAATGTCGGCAAAATTCAATAAGCTGACGGCTCCGGATGCTCCTGTTTATCAAAAAGGCAGCATTACCTATAAATTTAAGCTTCAGTAAGGGATTCGGCTTTTCCTGGTCGGTATCAGGCGAATATCCATTTGAAAATACCCAGCAGATCCATGCTGGCTATGAACAGGACGACCAGTAGAATTATTCTTACGAATTTTGCACCCCGGCCAACCGCAATTTTAGCGGCAACATAGGCGCCAATCATATTCCCCGCCGCCAGCGTTAAGCCGATGATCCAGTTAACCTGATTGTTGATGATAAAAACAACCAGGGCAAATGGTGTGTAAAGGGCAACTATCAGATTCTTGTACCCATTCGCTTTTACGAGATTCATTCCTGCACTCATCACCAATCCGGCCAGCAAAAAGAACCCGACTCCCGCCTGGATGAATCCACCATAGATTCCTATTCCGAAAAAAATGATCACTTGCCAGACTGTAGGTTTTGCACGGAGTTTCCCGGCCTGACCTTTCAACCAGGATTCGGGCTTGAATACGATCAGGAAGAACATCACAATCATTAGAACACCAATGGCTCTCTTCATAGCCAGTTCATTCAGGTCGACAGCCAGAATAGCTCCAACCACTGAGCCGATCACTGCAGGCACGGCAAGCCAGGTTCCTTCTTCGAGGTTTATGATTTTTTGTTTCCGAAAACTTCCAGCACCTACGATAGATTGCAGCAGGATGGCTATACGGTTGGTGCCATTGGCAACGTTGGCAGGTAACCCGAGATACATGAGCAGTGGCAAGGATATTAATGATCCGGAACCCGCCAATGTATTGATGAAACCGACCAGGATGCCGGTTGCTGCGAGGAGGGGATATAAGTACCAGTGGTCTAGCATATTCTGAATCAAGGCAGAGGGCAGAGGGCAGAAGGCAAAAATTAGTAAAAGGTCTTAAGAATAAAGGGAAAAGTTAAGGAACAAGAATCCAGCTACTTAATTTATGACTTGTCACATAACTTAAAACCTGTTTCTTAATTCTTATTACCAATTTTTGCCCTCTGCCCTCTGCCTTCTGCCCTAAAAAGGATTATTCAATTACAACCCGCTCGGTCGAATTCTTTCCGCCTGATAAAACCTTTACCAGATAAATTCCTTTCGGTTCTCCAGTCAGATCAAAGGATTTCTGCCAGGTGCCGGCATTATTTTCCGCCAATTGTTTAAGAACGATTCTTCCTGAAATATCCATTACAGTGATTTCGGCATTGACGGGATTTTCAATTTTTACATAGAATTGCCCGGCCGAAGGATTCGGAAATACACTCAAGCCTTTATTTGCGATATTTTCATCGT
>CAIXHD010000139.1 GCA_903919065.1 uncultured Bacteroidota bacterium | reverse complement strand
TTCGCGCTTTGGATTCGGGGAATGAATTTCTCGATTTCGGCAGGAGTAGGATTTATTGCCCTGTTTGGTGTGGCGGTTCTTAACGGCATAGTACTTATTGCCGAATTCAACCGACTGGAAAAGGAGGGGATTACCGATATCAAAGAGAGGGTGCTCAAAGGCCTTCAGACCAGGCTCCGGCCGGTTATTATGACGGCTGCTGTTGCTTCACTCGGCTTTCTGCCGATGGCTTTGTCAACATCAGCAGGAGCTGAAGTGCAGAAACCCCTGGCCACAGTGGTTATCGGAGGATTAATCAGCGCAACGCTTCTTACACTGATCGTACTACCTGTTTTTTATGTGCTCTTTTCCTCGCGTAAATCAGGCCGGCGCCGGCTAAAAGGATCGGTACCCAACATTGTCGCCATACTGGCCATTCTTGGTGCATTTACGCTGGTCAATCCTGTAAGAGGACAGCAGATCAAAAGAATCACATTGCGGGATGCCATCCAGACAGCCATCGATAGTAACCTTACTGTTAAATCGGCATCGTATTCAGTGGAAGTTCAGAAGGCTTTGAAAGGAGCGTCTGTCGATTTACCGAAAACAGTTATCGAAGGCCAGTACGGACAGTTTAATTCCTTCTCCCGCGATAATAGTCTAAATATCACGCAGTCCTTTGCCTTTCCGACAGTTTATGCGAACCAGAATAGACTTGCCGGGGCTGGAATCAAGAGCAGCGAATGGCAATACAAAGCATCGCAACTCGATGTCGCAACTCAGGTTAAGCAGGTATATTGGCAATACGTATATCTGCTGGCAAAGCAAAAATTATTGTTATACCAGGATAGCTTGTTTTCCGGTGTGGCACGGGCATCGGAGTTGAAGACCAGGGTAGGCGAGGCAAACCGGCTCGAGATGATTACTGCCCGCTCCCAAAGTCTGGAAATCAAGAACCAGCTGTTTCAGGTAAAATCAGATATTGATGTTTGTAATCGCAGGCTTATGCTTCTGTTAAATTGCAGTAACCTGCTCATCCCTGCTGATACACTGCTGATTCCAGGAGTTGTGACTGTTCCGGTCAATAATGAAAGTGTTGAGCAGAATCCATCTCTGGGATACATCAGGCAACAGATTGATGCCGCTGTAATTGCAAAAAAACTGGAGCAAAGCCTGATGTTGCCTGAAATGAGCGTCGGGTATTTCAGTCAGACAATCCTGGGTACTCAGGAAGTAAACGGAGTACCCCGTGAATTCGGTAATAATTTCAGGTTTACTGGCATACAGGCTGGGATCGCGGTTCCATTATGGTTTCCTCCCTATGCTGCAAAAACAAAAGCTGCGAAAATCGGGGAAATAAAGGCCAGGTCTGATGCTTTGAATTTTACGAAAACCCTGACAGGGAATTATCAATCTCTGTTAGAGGAATATAAAAAATTCTCATCAACAGTCGACTACTACGAGAAACAGGCTGTACCTGAGGCTGACCTTATTATCGCACAGGCTACGCTCAGCTATAAATCCGGAGCACTTGACTACCTCGATTATGTTCTGACACTGAACAGGGCACTGGCTATCAGGCAAAATTACCTTGATGCGCTTTATAGTTTCAGGCAAACAACTATCTCAATTGAAAATATTACCGGTACAATATTCTAAAGACTATCTAAAATGAAACATGTAAGTTCTATATTATCAATATGTTTTCTCGGCCTCGCACTTCCCTTTGCTTCCTGTAAAAACGGAGGCCAGCCAGCAACGGAACCTGTTGAAACGGAAGTCCTGCCCGAGGACATCGTCGAACTGCGGGCTGACCAGATCAAACTGGCAAAAATTGAATTGGGTGCTGTGGAATTGCGTGCAATGGGTAACGTGTTAAAAGTTAATGGAGTGGTAACTGTTGCACCGCAAAATCAGGCAACTGTTTGCATGCCACTGGGTGGGTTCATTAAAAGTACCAGCCTTTATCCAGGGAATGTGGTGAACAAAGGTCAAACGCTGGCCGTCATTGAAAATCAGGATTTTGTTGATATTCAGCAGAATTATCTGGAGGCAAAAAATAAAATGGTTTTCGCTGAAGGAGAATATAAGCGTCATACCTCCCTGTTTAAGGATGAGGTGTATTCAGAAATGAATGTTCAGCAGGTAACCGTTGAGTATAGGAATTTAAAGGCTTTACTAAAATCGCTGGAGCAAAAGCTGGTTCTTATCGGTGTAAATCCTAATCGCCTCACTGAAGATAATATCAGCAATTCTGTCAATCTGGTTTCACCAATAAAAGGATTTCTTAAAGCCGTTAATGTCAATATCGGGAAATACGTGTCGCCAACAGATGTTTTGTTTGAAATCGTAAACGGCGATAATCTTTTGCTTGAATTGTCGCTATTCGAGAAAGATGCTGATAAGGTAGCGGTGGGTCAGAAAATCAGGTTTTCGATCAATAATGAAAGTGAAGAACACGATGCGGTTATCAGCCAGACTGGTAAATCCGTGAATAGTGACAGGACTTTCAGGGTTTACGCCACGGTTCATACCGACTGTAAAAATGTTTTGCCGGGGATGTATGTTAATGCGCTGATTGAGGAGGCAACTGCCGAAGTTACTGCAGTACCGTCGGATGCAGTGGTTAGCTTCGATGACAAGGATTATATTTTCATTTATCAGAAGGAGAAAGAGGAAGATGGCAAGCCGTTTACTGAATATAAAATGATTGAAGTCAAAAAGGGAGTTTCAGGCGCAGGATTTACCGCGATTCAGGTGGTTGGAGGAGGTGAGCTTTCAGCTGCAAAAATTGTGATTAAGGGAGCCTACAACCTTTTATCGGCTAAGAAAAACGCCGGGGAAATGGCGTGTTAAGGAAGTAAAAAGGAAGAGATTCGAGGACCAATGCTGAATTTTGAAATATCAGGATCAGGTGGAGTTCATTGTAAAATATATCGCTGTAAACACTTGAATTTGTAATTTGTTAATTCAAAACTGGTCCTCGAATCTCTTCCTTCATTTCAATATCTCTTCATTCAATTGCCTATCTTTGTGTCATGCAGACAATACCCGAAAACGCCCTTCTATGGGCTGGATTTGTAGTTTTTATTATCCTCATGCTCGTGTTGGATCTTGTTATTTTTAATAAGAAAACACACGAAATCAAAATGAAGGAAGCTTTGCTGACCAGCCTTTTCTGGATCAGTCTGGCCATCATTTTCAACCTCGGCGTCTGGAAGTTTCTTGGGCCACAGAAAGCACTTGAGTTTCTGGCAGCCTATCTGATAGAGGAATCTCTCAGTATAGATAATTTGTTCGTGTTCATCATGATTTTCGCCTACTTCCAGGTGAACCCCCGTTATCAGCATAAAATTCTTTTCTGGGGTATCGTGGGAGCAATGGTTCTAAGAGCAATTTTCATTATTACCGGAGTGGCCCTGATCAACAAGTTCCACTGGGTAATATACATTTTCGGGGCTTTCCTGATCTTTACCGGTATAAAAATGGCGTTTAATCAGGATTCGAAAATTGAACCCGACAAGAATCCTTTTATCCGTCTGGTTAAAAAGATGTTCCCGGTGACCACGGACCATCGTTTCGGTCATTTTTTTGTAAGGATCGATAACAGACTGCATGCCACAACGCTGTTCATTACCCTGGTGATGATCGAATTTACGGATGTCGTTTTTGCTGTGGATTCAATCCCTGCAGTACTGGCAATTTCCAAAGATCCGTTTATTGTTTACACTTCCAATGTATTTGCCATACTCGGACTCCGATCACTCTATTTCGCACTTTCCTCCATCATCACCTATTTCAGATATCTGAAATACGGACTCTCGGCGATACTTGCATTTGTAGGAGTAAAGATGTGTATTTCAGGGATTTACAAAATACCTATCGGGATATCGCTCGCCGTTCTGGTTGGGATCCTCGGTATCTCGATACTGTTGTCGGTGATAGTTCCGAAGAAAGTGACGAGTGACGAGTGATGCAGTCTTCAGTCTTCAGTCTACAGTCTTCAGTCTTCAGTCTCCAGTCTACAGTCTTCCGTCACCTGTCACCCTTTCTGTCCGTGCCTGAGTACCTTAGCCTCTAAATAGAAGATCAGCTCTTCGGCCATGTTCTTTGTCTGGTCCCCAACTCGTTCGAGTTTTCTTACAACAGATAATAAGCTGAGGATATTGATGGCTTCTTGTGGTTTTTTCAAGATCAGGTCAGCAGCCACGCGGTTCGACCGGTTTTTTATTTTATCAAGCAATTCGTCCTTGCGAAACACCTCTCGTGCAAGGTTGCTATCCTCTTTTTCAAAGGCGGTAAGCGTATTGGTCAGCATCTTAAGAGCAGTATCATACATTTCCGAAATACCCATTTCAGTCATGCATTCCGGATCAATCGGATGTTCAAGGTCTTTTACCAGACACGCGATATTATAGGCATAATCACCAACCCTTTCGAGGTTGTAATTCGTTTTTAAGGCCGATAAGACAAGCCTCAGGTCATTCGCTACCGGGTTATAAAGGGCAAGAATATGTTCACAGTCCATGTTAAGTTTCAACTCGTAGGCATCCACCCGCTTTTCATTATTTGCAATTTCGCCTACCAGATCTTTGTCGAAATGCTCCAGTGCATATCGTGATTTTACCATCTGGCTGTTTACCAGACTCCACATGTCAATTATGGTAGATTTAAGTGCACTGAGTTCGTTGGGTATATGTGTCATTCTTTTTTGTTCTTAAGTTGATCTGTCATCCAAACCTGCCGGTGATGTAATTCTGTGTCCTGATATCATCCGGACTGGTAAATATAGTTTTCGTTTTATTCCATTCAACCAACTCTCCCATGTAAAAAAACGCGGTATAATCGCTGACCCTTCCAGCCTGCTGCATATTGTGGGTTACAATAATAATGGAATACTGGTTTTTCAGTTCAAAAATAAGGTCTTCAATCTTACCGGTTGATATGGGGTCAAGGGCTGAAGCGGGCTCATCCATCAAAATCAGCGCAGGTTCTACAGCAAGGGCGCGTGCGATGCAAAGGCGCTGCTGCTGACCTCCGGAAAGTTCCATAGCTGATTTCTTAAGTTTGTCTTTCACTTCATCCCACAGAGCAGCCTTTTTTATCGAATCAATAACCTTTTTCTCAATAAAATGCTTGTCGGAAACTCCATTCACCCTAAGTCCGTATGCAACGTTTTCGAAAATTGATTTAGGAAAGGGGTTTGGCTTCTGAAAAACCATTCCAACTGTTTTTCTAAGATTATCGACATCAATATTTTTTGCAAAAATATCATTGCCATCAATGTAAACTTCACCGGTAAAGTGCACACCGTCGATCAGGTCATTCATCCTGTTAAACATTCGCAGCAGAGTCGATTTTCCGCACCCGGAAGGTCCGATAAATGCTGTTACCGTATTAGGCTCCGCGGTAAAATTGATTTTCTTCAGCGCCTGGAAATCGCCGTAAAAGAGGTCCAGATTCTTGACTTCTACTTTATAGTCAGGCATATCAGTTCATCTTGGTTTTTTTTCCGGCAATCCTGCGTATCAGGTTGGCCAGAAGGTTCAGGATAAGTACAATCATGATCAGGACGAAAGCGGTTCCATACGCCATAGGCCGGGCCTGTTCCATATTGGTGCCGCTGGTTGTCAGAACATATAAATGGTAAGGTAAAGCCATGACCTGATCAAATATTCCGCTTGGTAATTTAGGAAGAAAATAAGCTGCCACGGTAAACAGAATAGGTGCAGTTTCACCGGAAACCCTGCCAATCGAGAGGATCAGTCCGGTGAGAATGTTCGGCATTGCAACCGGAATAACCACTTTGCTAATCGTCTGCAGGCGGGTTGCCCCTAATGCATAGCTTCCAATCCTCAAAGAATCGTCGACCGATTTCAGTGCCTCCTCAGTGGTGCGGATAATGACCGGCAGCACCATCAGTCCGAGCGTGAGCGATCCGGCAATTATTGAATCCCCGAATTTCAGCGTATTAACGAACAGTGCCATTCCGAATAAACCGAAGACAATTGATGGAATTCCGGCCAGGTTATTAGTCATGGTCCGGATAAATTTTTTCAGGAATGATTCTTTAAGATATTCATTCATGTATATGGCTGACATAACTCCAATAGGGAAGGCAAAAATCATACTTCCGGCAATCAGGCATAGTGTCCCAACAATCGCCGGAAAGATTCCTCCTCCTGTCATGCCATCTTTCGGCATCGCGGTAAGGAATTCCCAGTTTATCACCTTGATTCCTTTTAGCATGATGAATCCCAGGATGATGAAAAGTATGCAGACTACCATCAGACTCACCAGCCGGAAGAAATTGAAAGCGATGATTTGTTTCAGCTGTTTCCGTGTCATGGTTTTCTGGTTTTAACAGTTGAAACAAGAGTATTGAATATGAAAGTCATAATAAACAAGATAATACCCAGGGCAAACAGAGCCTTGAAATGTGTGCCACCAAAAGGCGCTTCACCAAGTTCGGCGGCTATGGTTGCCGGTATGGTCCTTACCGGTTCAAGGAAAGTATGAGGAACTACCGAGGCATTTCCCGTGACCATGAGCACAGCCATAGTTTCACCTACGGCACGTCCGATACCAAGGATAATGGCTGCAATTATGCCTGACTTGGCGTAGGGGATGGTTACCTTTAAAAGTGTTTGAAAATGCGAGGCACCAAGAGCCAGGCTGGCCTCTTTCAAGGCACGGGGTGTTGTGCGGATGGCATCCTCAGCAATGGTTATAATAGTTGGCAGCGCCATAATGGCTAAGACTATGCTGCCGGCAAGGGCAGTCTCTCCAACATCCAGCTTGAATAATTTCTGAATGAGGGGAACCAGTACTACTAATCCGAAAAAACCGTATACCACAGATGGAATGCCTGACAGGAGTTCAATCACTGGTTTCAGAATATTCCTTAACCGCTGACCTGCCACCTCTGCCATGTAAATAGCGGTGATCAGCCCGATGGGTAATGCAAGAAGAATGGCACCCAGACTCACCCACAGGGTTCCGAGGATCAATGGCCAAGCCCCAAAAACCGCGGCAGGATGCGCTGTGGGTATCCATTCGGTTCCGGTTAGAAACTCCCTGACGGATATTTTTTTAAGTGGAATGAGTTTACCCTTGAATTCCTTTTTCAGGTAGCTCTCGGGAATGGAAGCAATGACTCCCGGGTTTTCTTCAACATATTTCTCGATAAGGATGGCAAGGTTTTTAAATCCTTCTCCCAGTTCTTCCTCCGTAAACAGGGAGGCCATATCATCAATAGTCTTTGGAGCAATTTCTATATCATCACCACCGACCTCTTTCCAGTTTGTAATATCCTGATTGAAGATGCTTTTTACTTCGGTTGAGGAGAGTGCGCTAACTCGATTAGCAGAATTCACAGCGATAACGAGATGCTTCTCCACAGAGGTCTGGTTGAATAAGCCGATACCTTCGCGGAACAGGAATATAACGACCAAAAGCACGGTCACGCTGGTGACCATGCTGCTGGTGAAAAGAACACCCTTTGCGGTTTTTTCAATAATCCGTTTAACCGGCTTCATATTGTTTAATTCGCCTGTTTACTTTTTCAAAGGTACATAACCAGCTTCCAAAACAACCTTTTGTCCCTCCGCTGAAAGTATGTAATTCAGAAATGGGGATACCGTCTTCTCGATTTTGGTCAGGTAATAGTAATAAAGCGGCCTGGTTACCGGATAGGTTTTGTCCATGGCCGTTTCAACCTTTGGATCAACAAACGTTTTGCCTTTGTCGTAGGAAACTTTTAATGGTTTAACTGATTTTTCAATATAAGCAAGACCTACATAACCGATAGCACCTTTGGTCTGGCTTATTGATTGTACAATTGCACCTGTTGCCGGCATGAGCAAAGCACTTGCACTAAAGTTCTTTTTATTCAAAACATGCTCTTTGAAGAATTCATAAGTACCTG
>CAIXHD010000138.1 GCA_903919065.1 uncultured Bacteroidota bacterium | reverse complement strand
TCATACACGGCTCCGCGCGATTTTTACGACCTTTTTCATCTGACTTATGAGTTTACCAGTAAAGACTGGCAAATAGTAAAGCCAATATTTATCGAAAAGATGAACCACAAAGGATTTCAATACACAGGTCCTCAGCAACTAATCAATGAAACATCTCTGAAAACGGTTCGTAAAGCATGGCAATCCAGTATTGCTCATCAGATAAATATCACTGCTGCCGATTCCCCGGATATGATCATCAACGAGGTGATCAGAAAGATTCAAGAAAACCTTTAGAAAATTTTATATCATTTGCCCGGCACCAGGCTTCTAATTCCTGAAAAACAATTCGACTTGGTTTCCACCAAACCCTGATCCGGTAAGGCTTTCCATTGTCACCAAACAGGGATTCCAGAGACTGGATTAAGGTTTCTGCGCTTCTGGTTTTCGGAATTTCAGCAAGCTTTTCACCTCCGGCACCCCGGTAAATGACCAAAACCGGAATTCGAACACCCTTATTTTCCTTGGGGAACGCCACAGCGTCTTGTATGACCCATGACAGACCCCGCCGCCGTGGTTTCCATCGGGGATTCGCTGCCAGCCTCCGTTGCAGCAGGAAATTCTGCCTCCGGGTTTTCAAGTCAAGTAATTTATATACACGATAAATTTGCTTCTGGGATCTCGCAAATCCTTCACTAATAAGAATTTCACGCATTCGTTCAAAGCCAAATTCCGGGTGCAATCCGGCAATTCGCAAGAGTTGCTTGCTGATCAGGTCCTCCTCCTTCTCTCGAGGTTGATAAACATAGACGCCAGGTGATAAGTCCACCAATTGTTCTGCCTGCCGGACACTGAACTTAAATTCGGAAACAAGGTATTTAACCGCATTCCGCTTGTCGGCAGGCTTCAGAACTTTTTTCCGAGCAGATTCTTTAGCGCTGAAACCTGCAGTTCTGCCTTCCGGCACCTCCGGGCCCATTGTGCTTTCTCCGACTCCAGTATCCTGAACCTGCGAATTTGATCTGGATTCATGCCCTGATATTGATTCTTCCATTCAAAGAAGGTGGACTGGCTGATGTTATGATGCAAGCAAATTTCCGTTACTGCCTCTCCATGAAGCTGCTTTTTCAGGATCTCGAAAATCGCTTCTTCTGTAAATACTGATGTTCTCATAGCAGACAAAAATAGACAATAAACTCCGATTATTAATTATACTAATTATTGGCAATCAATCCAACTTGATAATGTGTCCTTTTTTAAATCTGACCTATTCCGAACCTTTGGGTCATGTCAAACAAAAACGGTCAGAAATGAAAAAAGCAAAAAACTATCCCTCGGAAACCAAAAGCAGGATCGTGTCGGTCAGGCTTACTCCTAGTCAATTCAAAAGTCTTGCTGATTATTGTAAACAGTATGATTTTCAACTATCAGAGATAATAAGAGACTCTATGGAAACTGTATTTAACCATCAAACCCGATAACCATGAACGATCTACAGGACTTATTCAGATCAATGCTTGATCCGATTATTAAAGAATGTATCCAGAAAAATCTGGAAGGAACAGTTTTGGGAAATGAAACCCATTTGTTACCGGAGTATTTGACCCAGGACCAGGCGGCAAGGTTCCTCGGCCTTTCGAAAAGCGCTCTCTATTCGATGACCTCAAAAAACGAAATCGCCTACCATAAAAAAGGTCGGAGGAATTACTTTAAGAAATCAGATTTGAGAAACTGGATTGAGTCCGGACGAATCCGTCCGTTTTCAGAGATCAGGGAGAAAATGAAATGAATGCAATGGACAGTAACGCGAATGTGTATATCCGTGTGGGTACTATGTATTACAAAATTAGTCCCCAACCCCTTATTTCAGGAGATTATTTTCCGGTCATTCGCCCCTGGTCGAAATCAGCAATCAACGATGACCTTGCACCGGAAGAGAAAAGCAAAATTCCCAAATATGACAGCTTCTGTGTGATTCCTGACCATCTGAATTACCAGCGAACAGTCCGGATCAACAATCCCGAAGGACACCTGCTCAGCCGTCACTTTTACGGATCCTATAATCTGTATGAGCCACTTAATTATGATCCTTCACCCGGATCCTGGGCAATCACGCGATCCTTTGTGCAGCATATTTTCGGCGAGCAATGGGAAATTGGTTTGGATTTCCTGACACTAATTTACCGTTATCCCACCCAGGTATTACCGATCCTTTGCCTTGTCAGCCGGCAGAGATGTACCGGAAAGACCACATTCCTGAACTGGCAAAAGGCCATTTATGGCAACAATATGACCATTAATACCAATCAGGACTTCCGGAATCAGTTTAACTCCGGTTGGACCTCTAAGCTAATTATCGGTGTGGATGAAGTCTTGTTGGATAAATTGGAAGACTCAGAACGCATTAAAAATTATGCGACCACACGCACCATCAAAACAGAAGCAAAAGGGAAGGATAAAGTAGAGCAGGAATTTTTCGGGAAATTTATACTCTGCTCCAATAACGAAGACAGTTTTATACAGATTCCCAGGGATGAAATCCGCTATTGGGTCAGGAATGTCCCAACCATCAAGCATGAAAATGTAAATCTGCTGGAAGACCTGATCAAGGAGGTTCCTGCGTTTCTGGAATATCTGAAAACGAGGACAATTACGGTTCCTAATGCGACTCGTATGTGGTTTACCCGTGAACAGATTTTTACACCGGCTCTTCTTAAGGTCATGCAGGGAACTGAATCCATCATCGAGAAAGAACTCCGTGAATACATCTTTGAATCCTTTATGGAATCCGGTCAGGACGAGCTTCAATTTACTCCCAAGGATCTTCTTGACGAATTATTTAAGGAATCCCCTAAGTTACAAGTCCTGAAAACCGAGGTACGCGATATCCTGAAACGCTGGGGGCTGGAACAGTCAACCCAGCAGGTTCGTTATTTGCGGTACTTCAGAATCATGGACAATGAGCGGCAATGGCACACAAGGAGCGAATCCAAGACCGGGTTGCCCTATAAATTCCTACGTTCCGTATTTCTTAACAATCTAACAAAGCAATAGATATCTTATGTTATTACTTAATATTCAATATATTACTAAAGTTAGATTTATGTTAGTTTTTTGTTTGGTTGTTAGAATAACCCCTGTTAGTTTTCTACGTTACCTAACTCTTTTTCAACATCCCAACTCCTTGAATGTCTGTTGCTTTTGTTCACTTGTTAGATTATTAGACAATTCAACCTCCCATGATTATTCCAATTAAAAATATATCCATAACCCAATACCTGGTTGCAAACGGCTTTAAACCAGTAAAATCGGCTTACGGATCTACCTGGTTCAGCAGTCCTCTGAGAACCGGCGATCGAACTCCATCTTTTAAAGTAGATGAAAATAAAAATGTATGGTTCGACTTTGGCCTGGGAAACGGCGGAACCCTTTTCACTTTGTTACGTGACTTGTATCGTATCTCTGATCGTGAGGTTTTTGCAATCCTTGAAGGACTTGGATCTTCCTTTCTGCAAACGGCACCGGAACTACAAGTGCAATCCTGTCTCGGAATTGATCAGGTTATTCCATTGCAGTCACCTTTGCTGGTTGAGTATCTGACATCACGAGCAATTAACCTGAATTATGCCAGGCGTTACCTGTCGCAGATTCATTATACCATCAGGAATACCCGGTATTTTGCGTTAGGTTTCCAGAATGATAAAGGTGGGTGGGAACTGCGCAACAGGAACTGGAAAGGATCCAACAGCCCAAAATACTTTAGAACCATACCAGGGAAAGAACCAGGGTTGAATGTGTTTGAAGGGTTTATGGATTTTCTTTCTGCACTAAGTCATTTCCGGAGTCCTGTCCTAAACAATACTACCATTGTTCTGAATTCCGTCAGTTTTATTAAAGACCTGATCCCCCTGCTCAATTCTTATATGCAAGTCAACTTGTTTTTTGACAATGATACCGCAGGCGAAGAGGCTTCAAGAATGATTATACAGTCACATTCAAACACAAAAAACCAAGCCAACGAATTATATCCAAACTATAAAGATTTTAATGACATGTTAAAGGCAACCAAATCAATCCTAACTCATTGATTTTTTAGGACTTTAACCCAGTACAACAACACTAATCCCAAAACAATGAGTAAAGAGAACAAGTCATTCGAAAACATCCCCTGGCAGGTGATCAAAAATTACCTGGCACATTCCGAAAGCGTTGAGCTTAATGAAGAGCATAAGTATATGATTGACCGGGTTTTCTCATTAGCCCGGGTTTTCGACAGGCATCCGCAGCGAAAGACCGCATTGGCCTTGCACCGGGCCAAGTACCCGGATATCTCACGCAATACCGCAGCGAGCGATTTGGATATCGCTTTGGCGCTTAATAATTCATATCATACCTCAGACTATCCATTCTGGCACAATTGGTTGATCTCGGATTGCCTCGACCAGATACAGGCTGCAAAAGCTGCCGGAGATTTGAAAGCATGGTCAGCAGGTCACAGCATCTTTTTAAAGGCGATCGGTAACAAGCCCATACAGGAAACCGATCCCAAGCTGATTGAAAAGCATACTTTCTTACTCCAGGTCAACCATAAGACGTTTGGACCAACCATCAACTTGGATGATTTGGATAGAATCCCCAGTCGGATCAAAGAAGAGTTCGTTGCCAATCTTTACGAAGAGATCACCGACGAAGAGGCTGAATGGATGCTCAACTCCTGACCTTGCCAGGGACGAAAGTTCCACTCCATAAACGCGAAATGGATTCCATATATTCCACCATTTACTCCACGAAATAATTCGTGTCGCCAAACACGAAATCAGGACTCGAAACGCGCGAAAAGTTCAAATATTTTAACACAAATGAGTAGTACAAACAGTCCGAAACCCGGAATCGGCCTGTCATATTACCTGCAATTTCTTTCGATTTATTCGCATTTCGCCATAGGGCGGGGTCGGCTCACTGGTGTAAAAACGGGGTACCGTTTTATCATTATCATGTCTAACTTGCTTCTTTATAACGAATTGCAGAATCAAAGTTTGACATTCGCAAAATCCAAAATTCGCCATTTTTCGTCCACGTTTTTCGGTGGAATTCGCCTTTTCGCATGGGCGTTCTTTTTTCTTTGAATGGAGGCCGTCAAAGAAAACCGAAGGGAAAAAGAAATCGGCAAAACAAGGGAAAAAGTTACCTATCAGGTCAAGCATCCAACTTATTATCAGATGCCTATCGGAGATTATCATATATTATTAGGGATCTGCCTGGCAAAATGACCAGATTTTGAGATAATTTGGCCCATTCGTAAAACCATCCATGATTCGACCGGAAAAAGGAAGCGAAACTGAATTATTAATCAGGCTGAGGGATGGGGACCCATCGGCCTTCAATGAATTGCTCCGGCTTCATTCCAGCAGGGTTTTAAATACCTGCTACCGCTTCCTGCTTAACCGCCAGGATGCTGAAGATATATCACAGGAGGTTTTTCTTGAAGTCTATCAATCCATCCACACTTTTAGCGGCAAATCCAGATTATCTACCTGGATTTATCGCATTGCCGTAGCCAAGAGCCTCGATGAGCTGAAAAAGAGAAAGCGAAAAAAGAGGATATCTTCAGTTGGTAAGATGCTTCAGATTGATCAGGTGTCGGAATGGATTTCTGGTGGCACCATGCCTGATAAGAAGATACAGGATGAGGAACAATTGGAGGAAATCTCGAGGGCATTGAGTTCTCTGCCCGATCACCAGAGGGTTGCATTCACTCTGAGCAAAATCGACGGCTATTCAAATGATGAAATTGCTGAAATCATGAAAACAACGAAGGTTGCCGTGGAATCACTCATTTCCCGTGCCAGAAAAAAAGTAATAAATCGTCTAACCAGAATATAGGCCATGAAAGAAGTAGTATTAAATAATAAAGCACAGCAATCCCTAAGGGATTTTGAATCCCTCGAGGACATTCAGCCGTCACCAGAATGGACCCGGTCCATGCTGGACAGGCTCGGGAATTCGGTCCGGCAGCCAAAAAAGAGCTATCCTGTCGCAGGCATAGCCTTGGTAATGATCTTCTTCATACTTGCAAACATAGGCTTTGTACTATCTGTGATTAGTGATGGAACAAAGTCCTTCAACCGTGAGAATGACTTGCGCGCCATTTCGAAGGAATTCCTGATCAATCCAACTTCAATCCACGAATAGCCATGGATATTTTTACCCAAAAGAAACTATTGGTACGCTTCGTAATTGTACTTGCTTTATTGAATACGATCTCCATTGGGTTGTTTATGGTTAAGGTGGTTGTACCTCCACTCCGACCAGCCGAAGGGGCTCCTGCAAAAATCCGCGACGTATCGGACATACTGGAAAAAGAGTTAACCCTGTCACGAGAACAGGTCGATCTAATTAGAAACCTTCGTGCTGAATTTGCTGAAAAAGAGAAGAATCTGGTTGAAGCGATCAAAAGCGAAAGAGACTCCATGAACCAGGAAATGTTTAACCAGTCGACCCGTGAAGAGGTTGTCCGTTCATTGGCGCAGAGGATTGCAGATAATGAGTATAAAATGGAAATGCTTCGTTTTTATCAGGCATCAAAACTTAAATCGATCTGCTCACCCGAACAGGTGGAGAAATTCGAGCAACTGGTCAGGGAGATGCGGGACTTCTTCAAGCCTGATAATATCCGGCCTGCGCGCCAACCCAGAAAAGGACCACCGAGAAAACAAGACAATAAATCTGGTTTTTAACTTATCCATTATGGCAAAGACCTTAAGACTAAAAGAATATAGAAAAGTCCTCCTTTACTACCATTTGTCCGTCTTTTTCCTTTCGGTCTTCTTCCTTCCCACAGCGGCCCAGACTTATAACGAAATTTTGGGCCGTCCATCAGATAAAAGTATTACCATTAGTATCCTTGCTGATCAGCAGGCAGAGGTTTATTGGGAATATGGTACTGAACCGGAAAGTTACTCACAACGCACATCCACGTTTCTAGTCATCGCAGGAGTTCCTTTGGAGACGGATTTTACCGGTTTGAATGCAGACACAAAATATTTTTACAGAACGCGTATTCGAATGGAGGGAACCTCCACAGGATTTCAGACCGGTCAAGAGCATACCTTTCATACTCAGAGATCCGCGGGTAGTTCTTTCACATTCACTATAGAGGCTGACGAACATTTATACGATAAAAAAGGGGTCCGCAGCATTTACCAGATTTGCCTGGCTAATCAGGCTGCTGACAAGCCCGATTTCATGTTTTCACTGGGAGATACTTTTGGTGATGATCATAATCCGCTTACAACAACCTCCTCTGACATGGACCAGTTGCATAAGGATTATCGGCCTTATTTGGGAGCCATCTGCCACTCGATACCTTTCTTTTTCTGCCTGGGAAATCATGAAGGAGAGTTCAATTACTATTTAGGCCAAACGCCGCCAGATAATATCGGTGTTTACGGCACCCTTTGGAGAAAATTCTATTATCCGAATCCCTATCCTGATGACTTTTACAGTGGTAATGCTGAAGTGGAGCCTTATGGAATGGGCACCCCGGAGAACTATTACGCTTTTACCTGGGGTGATGCACTTTTCGTTGTCATCGATGTATACCGATATCAGTCGGCCACTTCTGCAAAACCCGGGAAATGGGACTGGACGCTTGGCTACACGCAATATTCCTGGCTAAGAAATACACTCGAAAAGAGCCATGCAAAATTTAAGTTCGTATTTGGTCATCATACACTCGGGCAGACCAGGGGAGGTGCCGCAACTGCCAGATTTTACGAATGGGGAGGTTATAATTCCGATGGAGTTACCTGGGGGTTTGATGAAAACCGGCCTGGCTGGGGGAAACCCATTCATCAACTGTTTGTTGACAATGGGGTTAATATATTCTTTCAGGGCCATGACCATCTTTTTGCACAGGAGGTCTTAGATGGTATTGTATACCAGGAGGTCCCGATGCCCAGCGACTCCACATACCAAATCGGCATGCTTGCCAATGCCGACGCATATCTGTCCAACACAATAGGAGGTACCGGTCACCTGAGGGTTTCCGTTTCCCCCGAAGATGTAAAGGTTGACTTCATTCGGACCTGGCTGCCGGCTGATACTGGAAGTTTGTATCACAATCGTGAAGTGGCTTTCAGCTATTCCCTTAAGAATGGCGCCAGTGCTGTTTCCGCTGTACCTGTAGAAACAGTTTCGGCTAAAGTTTATCCAAATCCGGCCCGCGACAGAATTTATATCGGATTGAAGGATTCTACAGGGAAAATCAGGGTTACGTTACTTAACCGGTCCGGTCAGCGAATACTGGAAACCACTTCAAATGAGATTGATGTGTCGAATGTGCCTGCGGGTGCCTACTTTCTGAAAATTGCTGTAGGACCAGCAGTTGTGCGTAAAAAAATCATCATAAGCCGATAATGAAAAAGTACCTCATCGTCATCCTTTTTGTCAGCATCGCCCGTGTGTCGACTTTTGGGCAGATATTCACCGAGATCCTGGGTCGCCCTACCGGTAATTCAGTAACAATGAGCATCCTGTTTAATGCACCCGCAGAGGTTTACTGGGAATATGGAACCTCCCCCGGAAATTATACCTTGTCCACCGGTAATTTTTTTGCTGCCAAGGATTTACCCCTGGAAGCGGTATTTCCAAACCTGGTCCCGGACCTAAAATATCATTACCGTACACGTTTCAGACCAGCTGGAACAACCGGACCTTTCCTTTCCGGACCTGAACACACCTTCCATACCCCGCGGCCAGCGGGACAATCATTCACTTTTGCCATTGAAGCGGATCCGCATCTTGACACCAATTCAAATCCGGACGCGTATACCTTAACCCTTCAGAATATTTTATCAGAGAATCCCGACTTCCTGATAGATTTGGGTGACACCTTCTTTTCTGAAAAACAGCCCGGGGTGAATCAGGCGATTATAACCGAACGTCATGCCCTCTACCGACCCTATTTCGGCATCGTTTGTCATTCAGCACCACTATTTCTGGCCTTGGGCAATCACGAGGGAGAATGCGGTTGGCGGCTCAACGGAACACCGGATAATGTTGCGGTCATGGCCGCCAATACCAGAAAGCTGTATTATCCCAACCCCATACCGGATGACTTTTATTCAGGTGATACCAAAACAGAAGAATTTGTTGGGCTGCGACAAAACTATTATGCTTGGGAATGGGGAGATGCTCTGATTGTTGTTTTGGATCCCTATTGGTATACGGTAACAAAGCCCGACTGGGGCTGGACCCTAGGAAAGGATCAGTATACCTGGTTTAAAAATACCTTAACCTCCAGCAGCGCGAAGTTCAAGTTCGTTTTCTGTCATAACCTCGTCGGTGGCAATGGCAACGATGCAAGGGGAGGTGCCGAGTTTGCCCACCTTTTTGAAATGGGAGGAAGCAATGCAGATGGCACATACGGCTTCGACCAGAACCGCCCGGGATGGGGAAAATCCATCCATGCCCTAATGGTGGAAAATCATGTCAGCATATTTTTTCACGGTCATGATCATTTTTATGGAAAACAGGAAAAGGACGGTGTGATATATCAGGAAGTGCCTCAGCCTTCAAACAAAAGCATTACGAACATGTCCGCTGCAGAATATGGTTATGTGAACGGTTTGTTCCTGCCCGGCCGCGGGCATCTTTTAGTCACAGTGTCCCCCGACAGTGCCAGAGTCGACTATGTGAAGACATATCTGCCAACTGAAGAAAATGCGACCCGGAAGAACGGGGAAATTGCAGATTCCTATGCCGTTAAATATACCCCTTCAACTATTGATCAGGGAAATGGCATCCCTGTTGCGCCAAGCCTTCAGCAGAATTTTCCAAATCCGTTTCAATCAAAAACTACCCTTCGCTATTTTAATCCGACAGCCGGTACTGTACAGCTGAATCTGTTTGATTTTTTTGGAAGGCAGGTTGCAGTCCTCGAAAACCAATACAAGCAATCCGTTTATTATAATGTGTCCATTGATTCAGTAAGACTATCACTGGCTCCTGGGATTTATTACTGCCGCCTGACTGCCGGCAATTATTCTCAATCAATCAAAATGATTTGTCTGGATTAACCGGAATTCACCCTAGCGCGCAATTTGCAGGTCCTTTCATTTTATCCTGAATATGTGCCAGAAATTTCGACAAACATCGTCAAACAGGATATAATGACACAATCAAATTATTATGTCCTGTTTTAAAGCAAGATTCCTGACCACCCTTTTTCTTAGTCTTTCCTTTGTGGGATTATTCCCACAGCAGCACCTGAAATCCCGCTTGTCCGATACAGGCCAATCCGACAGTTTCACCGCAACCCACGGCGAAGATTCAGATTTCGTGATCAATCCGCAGTCGTTCACCGACAACGGCGACGGAACCATTACGGATAACATCACCGGCCTGGTTTGGCAAAAAGTAGACGGAGGTGAAATGACCTTTGAAAATGCCTCCACGTATTGCAGCAACCTGATCTTGGGCGGAAAAGATGACTGGCGCCTGCCCACCGGAATTGAATTGTTCGGAATAAACAATTACGTCAACCTTAACCCGGCTTTGAACACCGTCTACTTTACAAAAACCGCAGCCGAGTATTGGTGGACCAGTGAGATCCAGGCCGGAGACGCTTTAAAAGTTTGGGTGGTGAATGCCGGCGGAGGCATAGGCAACCATCCCAAATCGGAGACCGCGAGTGCCGGCGGATCGAAGAAATTCCATGTGAGGGCCGTTAGAAATGCCATTATTAAAGACACTCCGGCTAATCACCTGACCGATAACGGCGATGGTACCGTAACCGACAATTTTACCGGTTTGACATGGCAGAAAACTCAAGCGACAAACACGATGAGCTGGGAGGAGGCACTCGTTTACTCCAAAAGCTTTTCACTGGCCGGTAAACTTGACTGGAGGCTTCCGAATATCAAAGAATTACAATCATTAAATGATCCGCTACTCACGCGGCCATCATTCAATAAGACTATTTTTACAGGCATCAGTTCCGGAAATTTCTGGTCCTCAACAACGCAGCAGAATGCAGCGGTAAAGGCCTGGGATATCAATGTTGATTTCGGTGTTGTATCTTATACCGATAAGACTGTGAAGGAAAATGTACTGCTGGTTAGAGGCGGGCTCGATAATGCCAGCCTTAACCTGACCGAGGCACTGATCCCCGGGGGAGAATATGAAATGGGTGATCACTTTGGGTTTGTTGATCCCAGTCACCCCAGCGACGAACTGCCACTCCACATTGTGCAGGTCGACTCTTTCTATACCGCCAAAACGGTAACCACCAATAATCAGTTTCTTGCCTTTCTGAACTCTTCCCTGTTGAAAGGGTTCATTGAGGTAAAGAATAATACTATTTACCCGGTGGGAGGAACCGATATATATGCATATACCCATCAATCAGCTTCTTATTACAGTATCGGTTATGACGGTAGGGTATTTTCCATGTCTGATTTCCGTGGAAACCACCCGGTAGTGGGAGTTATGTGGTGCGGAGCCGCAGCTTTTTGCAACTGGCTAAGTGATCTGAATGGACTGGAATCGTGCTACAATCTGATAACCTGGGAATGCGATTTTACGAAAAACGGATACCGCCTTCCCACCGAGGCTGAATGGGAATACGCAGGAAGGGGCGGACACAAGAGTCCCTATTTCAATTATCCGTGGGGCAACGACCAGGACATTACCAAGGCAAACTGGCCCGGCTCCGGCGATCCATATGAAAGTGCAGGTGAGACTTCCTGGCCACAGACAACGCCTGTGGGGTTTTATGACGGAACGCTGCATCTGAAAGCCGAATTCAACTGGCCCGGCAGTGCTGCAAGCTATCAGACTGCAAACGGGGCCAATTCCTATGGTCTGTTTGATATGGCAGGCAATGTGTGGGAATTTGTTAACGACTGGTACGGACAGAATTATTACAGCATAAGCCCAAAGAACAATCCAACCGGCCCTGCTTCCGGATTTATCATGCCGGATGGCAAGCCTTACCGAGGCATGCGGGGTGGCAACTGGTACAACGGTTATACCACTACTTCCGTAAACGACGGGCATTCCAGGGTATCAAACCGCAATCCATCCTATTACCGGGGCCCTCAGGATCCCAACCATCCCTGGTATCATGTCGGATTCAGAGTAGCCAGAAAATTCACCGGCACCTCTACCGGGATCGATATTGGCGGGATCCTACCATCCGGCCTTTCGACATTCAGCAATTATCCCAACCCATTTCAATCAGCCACCACCATAAAGTTTGACCTTGGGAAGTCGGAGAATGTTACCCTGACTATTCATAACTCCCTCGGTCAACTTGTTGCCACTCTGGAAAACCGGCAACTTAACAATGGTCCCCACCTCTATGAATGGAATGCCGGCAAATACCCTCCAGGGATATATTCCTGCCGGCTTCAGGCTGGTGATCAGCTATTAATAAAAAGAATGGTATTAATTAAATAAATCGAATTCAGTTATGAAAAGGATCCTTCTGATTTCAGCAATATTGATTGCTGCGGTTCCATCCTATACTCAGGAATGCTTTTACATCCCAACCGAAACACGCTATTGGGATTCATCAAAATCCTTTAACGGATATACACTTTTTGGCTCAGGAGGCACCACCTACCTGATCGACATGGAGGGCCACGTGATCCATACCTGGCGAATCGGCACGAATCCCAGGTTCACTGATAACGGCACCTTGCTGGATGCAGTTGGCGGCAATCCGAGCAATCAGAACCAATGGAAAGAACTCGACTGGAACGGCAATACAGTCTGGCAGTATACCGAATCGCGCAGCGGTTATTATCCACATCATGACTTCGCAAAAATCTACAATCCGAAACTGAAAGATTCAACGTTCATGTACATAGCCAACCGGGATATTACATCGGCCCAATGTCTGGCAGCAGGCTGCGATCCGGCCAATAATTATAACGGTGCCCAGATGGATGCTATTGTTGAGGTCGACCGTTCGGGCAATGTGATCTGGGAATGGTGGTTTTTCGACCATGTTGTGCAGGATATAAGTTCAGGGAAATCAACCTACGGTGTAGTAAAGGATAACCCTGGGAAAATCGATCTGAACATGCGGGGCAATCCGGTGAAGAGCGACTGGCTGCATTGCAATTCCATGGATTATAACGAGGACCTGGATCTCGTGGTGGTTAATTCAGTTCACGGAGAATTTTATGTGATCGATCACGGCAACACGTTTATTGCCGGCAAACCCGACAGTTCCATTATGCTGGCTGCATCAACAAAAGGTGATTTCCTCTATCGTTTCGGCGATCCCGCAAAATATGACCAGGGCGATCCGCCATCTGTCCTCGATAATTGGGAAAAGGCCACCTCGGGTCATAAGCAGATGGGCGGCGCGCATAATATTCAGTGGATAAAATCCGGTCTGCCCGGTGCAGGTAATTTTATGATATTCAATAATGGGCAAAATCTTTTCGAGCTAACACCGCAATCATATATATATGAGATCAATCCTTACCTGAATTCCTCTGGGACCAATACGGGCAAGTTTGTGAATCCGCCAATTGCAGGCTATAATATTGTCAACTCCCCCGACCGCAACCTGATGAAGGAAAAGAAAAATGTATCGAAGCAGATCGTTTGGAAATATTCAAGCAAGAACAATACCTCCTTTTTCAGTACGATAGGTTCCGGAGTCCAGCGCCTGCCTAATGGGAATACTTTTGTCTGCTCGATGAACGACGGCCATTTCTTTGAAGTTTCGCCAGCCGATACTCTTATTGTATGGGAATATATCAATCCTCTCACCCGCGACGGAAAGAAGAAAATCAAGGTTGATAATTATCCTACGTATAACGCAGCCTTCCGGGCCTATCGCTACACCAGCGACCATCCGGCACTGAAAGACAAGGATCTCACCGCCGGGGAAACCATCACCGGATTCGATCCTGATTACCTGACTCCGTCTGATATCACCTCCAGTGAACCCACTGGCGGATTTGCTGCAACCGGCGGTGATCAGCTCTCCCAGAACTATCCCAATCCGTTTTCCTATAACACCAGCATCAGTTTCGATCTGGAAAACGGAAAGAAAGTTACTGTGGTAATTTTCGACCTTTCCGGCAAGCAAGTCAGATCGCTCCTCAACCAAGGCTGCCCGGCCGGTAGGTATAACCTTACTTGGGATGGCACCAATGATGAAGGTATACGTGTTCCGAACGGAATGTATTTTTACATTCTGACAGCTGATAATCAGAAGATAAGCAAAAAGATGATCTACTCACGATAACGCAAAACCATGAATCAATTCAGATTTTTCACTGTACTCCAGCTGGCAATATTTTTCCTGGCAGGCAACATTGCAGTCGGACAGACCCGTACCATCGGCCTCTTTCTTAATGATACGGCCAACGTTTACAAAGGGTACACCCTGTTTGCCCCGAAACAAAACACCATGACTTACCTGATCAATAATGAGGGCAGGATGGTTCATAAGTGGTCGGCGAGCCAATATCCTCCGGGACAATCAGTTTATCTTATGGAGAACGGGAACCTTCTTCGCACCTGTATGACCAAAGGACAACTTAGCAGCGGTGGTGGCGAAGGGGGCAGGATTGAGGAATATGACTGGAATGACAATCTTATCTGGAGCCTGGATTTCTCCACGTCAACTTATATGCAGCACCATGATATCAAGCGGCTGCCCAATGGGAATATCATCATGCTTGTGATCGAGAAAAAGACGTATGCCGAATGTCTGGCGGCAGGTTTTGACCCGTCAAAATTCCAGCCGGAGATCCAATCAAAGGGTATAATGGTCCCGGACTATGTGGTCGAAATTAAACCCACCTACCCAACCGGGGGTACAGTTGTATGGGAGTGGCACACCTGGGACCATCTTGTGCAGGATTACGATGCCACCAAACCAAATTATGGCGATCCGAAATCTCATCCGGAATTAGTGGATTGTGATGGCGACGGCAGGAACCTGCCGGCTTTCTGGAACCATATGAACTCAATTGATTATAATCCGGAATTTGATCAGATTGCTGTCAGTGTCAGAGGGAACAGCGAAGTCTGGATTATCGACCACAGCACCACTACCGCTGAAGCCAAAGGCCATTCCGGTGGAAAACAAGGAAAAGGGGGCGACCTGCTCTATCGTTGGGGAAATCCAATGACCTACGGTGCCGGTAGTAAATCCGACCAGCGCTTTTTTGAGCAGCATGATGTGGAATGGGTCCTCCCGGGCCGCCCTGGTGCAGGCAACATGACCTGCTTTAATAATGGGTTAGGCCGCAGCGGAACCATCACCTATTCAACAGTAGATGAATTCACTCCGTCTGTGGATGCTAACGGAAATTACCGTCTGGTTTCAGGATCAGCCTTTACTCCGAAGGATTTCACCTGGACTTATCAGGGCACTGCTGGAAATCCGTTGTACTCTGAGAACATTTCCGGTGCTTACCGGCTGCCAAACGGTAATACAATATTATGTTCGGGCACCGTCGGCCTGTTTCTGGAAGTCACACCAGCCAAACAAATTGTCTGGAAATATATTTGTCCCGTTGATCAATATGGTCCGATGATGCAAGGCTCAACACCTCTGGTAGATCCTGCCCGCACGGCCGAAACAATGAATTCAGTTTTCAGGATTTACAAATATCCGCCGGATTATGCTGCTTTTACCGGCCGTGACATGACTCCGGGAGATTTTATCGAGAAATATCCTACATCGGTTGACAATCGGGAACTGGCATCACCGGCTATCCTGGCATTTCCGAACCCATTCACGAGCAAAATATGCCTGAGCGGACTCACCGGTGATGAAACGTGCCATCTGTATAATGCTAATGGAGAATCCTTCTGGACAGGGAAGGAGATCGGCCAAAAGGACTTCTCGGCTTTGACTCCGGGATTGTACTTTTTAAAGGTGGTAAATCATACATCTACCCAGACTATCAAACTTATAAAGGAATAACACTCTGATAAGCAAAAGAGCTATAATCCAATCATTACAACTTTTTATTGAATTCCGGACTTCCCCGGCCGTGTATCGAAATGTGTATCCAAAAGAAAAGCGGTTACCCCTTTTTGAGAAGTAACCGCTTGATTTTCACCGTGGGCGCTACTGGATTCGAACCAGTGACCCTCTGCTTGTAAGGCAGATGCTCTGAACCAGCTGAGCTAAGCACCCGAAAGAGCGTGCAAAGATAAACCCTTTTTGCAAGCTTGCAAGTCGTTTTGAAAAAAAGATCAAATGAATTATTCTTAAGTCTGATTATTGAATTTTTTCCCGGTTCTATTTGACCGAAGGTGCTTTTATCGTCGTGAGTATGTGTCTTTAGCCACACTAACCGGCAATTATAAGGGTATTTTTACAAAGTATCCGTGATAATGATTTAAGTAACTTTTTCAGATCATCAGTGAGACAAAAGTGCCTGCTTCTAATTCTGATATCGATTTATCTAAGCTTTCCAATCGGTAAACTATTTGCTGTCACGGCTTACCCATATCCTGTTAAAAAAGTCCAACCCGATGGAACAAATATCACGATCATTCTGCAGGGAGATGAGAAAGTTAAATGGGCTAAATCGTTGGATGGATATGCCTTAGCTTACAATAAAAATGGTATTTATGAATTTGCCAATCTGAATCAATCGGGAGACTTGGTTCCTTCAGGTGTTAAGGCACGTAATATTTCTGAGAGAACTTCTGATGACTTTGCTTTCTTAGCCACAGTGCCAAAGGACCTTCATTTTAGTCTTTCTCAGGTCTCGATCATGAAGCAGGTATGGGGTACTCTGAAATCTGGTGGCCCTGAAAGAGTGTTCCCGACTACCGGATCGCGAAAGCTGATTTGCATGCTGATTGGGTTTACCGATAAAGCTTTTACGAAGACACAGGCGGATTTTCAAAATCTGTTCAATCAGGTGACCTATTCCACTGACGGGGCAACAGGAAGCGTGAAGGACTTTTTTGATGAATCGTCATATGGAAAGCTGGACCTTACCGTGGATGTCGCTGGTCCTTACACTGCCAGCAATACAATGGCCTATTATGGTGCTAATGATGTTAACGGAAACGATCTTAGGCCCAGGGAGCTGGTGGCGGAAGCAGTTCAATTGGCCAATGCTGATGTAAATTTTGCTGATTATGATAATGACAACAATGGAACTGTTGATGGTATTTATGTGATTTTTGCCGGGTACGGAGAAGAAGCCGGAGGAGGTGCCAACTGCATATGGTCGCATGCATGGAATCTGGCAACAACACTAACTCTGGATGGGAAAACCCTGAGCAGATACTCATGCTCGCCCGAGTTGAGAGCCAACTCCGGAACCGGGCTGACCAGAATTGGTGTCATTTGCCATGAATTCGGACATGTACTGGGAGCTCCGGATTTTTATGATACAAACTACAGTACTGGCGGACAATACTCGGGTACAGGGTATTGGGACCTTCAGGCTAGCGGATCCTGGAATGGTCAGACAGGCGCGGGTGAAACCCCTGCACAGCCAAATCCTTACACCAAGATTTATGTTTACAATTGGGCGACAGCCACCCTTTTAAGCAGTCAGACAACCATCACCTTATTGGAGGCTTCGCATAATTCCGGGAGCTTTTACCGTTTTAATACGGCCACGGCAAACGAGTACTACTTAATGGAAAATCGCCAGAAAGTGGGCTTTGATGTTTATATACCCGGACATGGACTTCTGATTTATCATGTTCACTCATCCATCGGTTCCTACAGTATTAACGCCACCTATCCGCAGATGATGTACCCGGTGTGCGCAAATGCCGGTACCGAACCGGGCAGCACGCCAGCCTCTTATGGAAGCATAAATTCCGGAGGATGCCCATTCCCTGGTACTGGCAGCAAAACTCAATTTACTGATGCAACCTTACCCAGCCAGAAGTCCTGGGCTGGGGCATTAACCAACAAATCCATCATCAATATCACGGAGGATATTGTAGCCAAAACTATATCCCTCTGTTTTATTGCTTGCGCGAATGCACCTGAAAGCTTTACGGCAACTTCAGCCAGCAAGTCTCAGATTAATCTTAGCTGGACCATTAACAGTTTAAGCAGCCCGGTATTGATAGCCACCAGCAGCTCCCCCAGTTTTGGAACCCCTGCCGATGCAACTGTTTATGCCGAAGGAGATGCAATCCCGGGCGGTGGGACTGTTATTTACAAGGGTTCCCTGACTTCTTACATCCATTCAGGCTTAACTCCTGGCACTCTGCATTATTATAAAGCATGGTCGGTATTGACCGGAAATGCATATTCTTCAGGAGTGATGACCAGCGCAACAACACTTTGTTCCACTATCTCTGTATTACCCTGGAACGAAACTTTTGAATCATCAGGGCTGATGCCAAATTGCTGGAGTCAGGTTGACCATCAGGGTAATGGACAGGTATGGGAGTTTGGTGTGATGGTGGGGCCGGTTCTGACAGGGAACTTTGCCTACCTGAATAGTGATGCCTATGGCAGCGGCAATACTCAAAATGCGGATTTAATCAGCCCGACATTGGACCTGTCATCCTATTCATCGGTTACCCTCCTGTTTAAGCATTATTTCAGGAGCTATTCCGGATCAGCAGGGGCTGTTTATTATAGTATAGATAATGGATCAACATGGACCAGCTTATCCTCTTTTACATCAACTTCCAGTTCAAATCCTGCAACTTTTAGTGAAACGATAGCAGCCGTCTCAGGTCAGCCCGCGGTTAAATTCAAATGGAACTATACCGGAGCCTGGGGGTTTTATTGGGCGATCGATGATATACAGGTCGTAGTTACTCCGCCAGTTGCTTATGCGGTCACCGGAAGCGGTTCCTATTGTCAGGGCGGTGCAGGATTAGCCGTTGGTGTGGCTGGTACACAGGTAGGCGTGATATATACGCTCCTTAAGAATTCAATCGCTCAGACACCCACTATTGACGGTACCGGATCTGCCATCACTTTTGGAAATCAATTATCTGGAACTTATACAGTCAGTGGGACCAATAGCGGTGGAACCACAACAATGACTGGAAGTGCAGTGATTTCTGTTAACCCAAACCTTCCGGTCAGTGTATCGATCGAAGCCTCGGCGAATCCGGTCTGCGCGGGTACCCAGGTCACCTATACCGCCACCCCGACCAATGGCGGCTCCGCACCGGCTTACCAGTGGAAGTTGAACGGCACGAATGCCGGCACAAGCTCTGCCACTTATGCCTATACTCCGGCCACGGGCGATATTATCACTTGTATCCTGACCTCCAATGCCACCCCTTGCGCCACGGGCTCGCCGGCTACCTCGAATTCTCTGACCATAACCGTTAACCCGAATTTACCAGTCAGCGTATCCATCGAGGCATCAGCTAACCCGGTCTGCGCAGGCACCCAGATTACTTTTACCGCTACCCCGACCAATGGCGGCTCCGCACCAGCCTATCAATGGAAAGTGAACGGCACAAACGCCGGAACCAGCTCTGCCACCTATGCCTTTACTCCGGTCACAGGAGATATCATTACCTGTATCCTGACCTCCAATATTACTCCTTGCGCCACGGACTCGCCAGCAACTTCGAATGCCGTGACAATGACCGTTAATCCAAACCTTCCAGTCAGCCTCACCATCGAAGCCTCGGCGAACCCGGTCTGCGCGGGTACCCAGGTCACGTTTACCGCTACCCCGACCAACGGTGGCTCTGCACCAGCTTACCAGTGGAAGTTGAACGGCACGAATGCCGGCACAAGCTCTGCCACTTATGCCTATACTCCGGCCACGGGCGATATTATCACTTGTATCCTGACCTCCAATATTACCCCTTGCGCCACAGGCTCGCCGGCTACCTCGAATGCGGTGACCATGACCGTTAACCCGAACCTTCCGGTCAGCGTTTCCATCGCCGCCTCGGCCAACCCGGTCTGCGCGGGAACACAGGTCACGTTTACCGCCACCCCGACCAATGGCGGCTCTGCGTCAGCCTACCAGTGGAAAGTGAACGGCACGAATGCCGGCACCAGCTCTGCCACTTATGCCTACACTCCGGCCACGGGCGATATCATCACCTGCATTCTAACCTCTAATATTACCCCTTGCGCCACGGGCTCGCCGGCTACCTCGAATGCGGTGACCATGACGGTTAACCCAAATCTTCCGGTGAGTGTATCCATTGAAGCTTCAGCGAATCCGGTATGCGCAGGAACACAGGTCACGTTTACCGCCACCCCGACCAACGGCGGCTCCGCACCAGCCTATCAGTGGAAAGTGAACGGCACAAACGCCGGAACCAGCTCTGCCACCTATGCCTTTACTCCGGTCACAGGAGATATCATCACCTGTATCCTCACCTCCAATAGCACACCTTGCGCTACGGGCACTCCGGCTACCTCGAATGCCGTGACAATGACCGTTAATCCAAACCTTCCAGTCAGCCTCTCCATCGAAGCCTCAGCGAACCCGGTCTGCGCAGGAACACCGGTCACGTTTACCGCCACCCCGACCAACGGCGGCTCTTCGCCAGCCTACCAGTGGAAGGTGAACGGCACCAACGCCGGCACAAGCTCTGCCACTTATGCCTATACTCCGGCCACGGGCGATATTATCACTTGTATCCTGACCTCCAATATTACCCCTTGCGCCACGGGCTCGCCAGTAACTTCGAATGCCGTGACAATGACCGTTAACCCGAATCTTCCAGTCAGCCTCACCATTGAAGCCTCGGCGAATCCGGTCTGCGCAGGCATCCAGGTCACGTTTACCGCCACCCCGACCAACGGCGGCTCTTCGCCAGCTTATCAGTGGAGAGTGAATGGCACAAACGCCGGAACCAGCAGCACAACTTACGCTTATAC
>CAIXHD010000137.1 GCA_903919065.1 uncultured Bacteroidota bacterium | reverse complement strand
CCGGTTCTCTGGATTTTATTCCTTGCGTGGACAAGTGCGATATCATTAGGCGATAATGCACCGGTTTTTGCTACAGGCTGGCTTGCCGGGACAGCAATGCTGATGCAGATTAAGGATTTTTGGGATCGGATTTACAGGAATGCCAGGCCATATCAGTGGATCGCCGCAGGAATTTTCATTCCATTATTACTGATCTTATCACTGGTTGTTCAGCGACGAGTTAATTACCGCGACTTGCCGGCATCAGAGCTCAACTGCAAAGGTGGGGAGGTATTTTCAGGGCTTGCCGGGGTAGATCTTTCCAAGGGCATATTTGATTATCTGATGGAGATCAAACGGATTTATAAAGAAACAGGTATCCCCAGGGATAGGTTTGTTGTGTGGCCGAATAATGCGATTATTTATCCTTTGATGGGCAGCAAAAATCCTTTCCCGCTTGACTGGATGCAATCCGCGGAATTCGTGGGTAATGAAAAAAGGATAATGGATTCTATGCGGAAAATTCTGTCGGGCAAGGATCTCGTCATCCTGGTGGAGAAGATGAATGTGAAATGGATGGCTTCGCAGCAGATGCCGGTAGATAAATTATCGCCGGATTACGAATATTTGCAGCTGCTTGATTCGCTGGCCGAACCGGTTAGTATGGAAAGTAGCTTTTTCAGGGTATACCGCACCAAATAAAAAATCCCCGCTGGTTGGCGGGGATCGTTATATCATTGAAGGGAGTTACCCTAAGCTCAAAATCTATCTTTTGTGTTTTGCTTCGTCGGATACGCTGAGTTTCTTGCGGCCTCTGGCACGACGATTGTTCAAAACGGCACGTCCGCCAACAGTTGCCATTCTTTCGCGAAAACCGTGTTTGTTCTTTCTTTTCCGGTTGTGTGGTTGAAATGTCCTTTTCATGATCGTGTCGCTTTAACGTAAGTAGCCTAAAAATTGGATTGCAAAGATAAAGATTATTTAATAAAAACAAAAACCTTAATCAGATTCATCCGATCGGAAGGAAAATTATTTTTTTTGATACAAAACACTCCTCTTCAAAATAGTCGGAAATGTCCTGTACGACAGCCTTTCCTGCAAACGAACGGAGTTCTTCGTCGACATCTCCACCTTTTAAATAAATGATTCCGTTAGGAAGTTCATTGGACCAACCGGGCCTGATCAGCTTTCGAACCCAACCGGAAAATTCCGGTAATCCGGTGACGGCTCTGGAGACTACAAAATCAAATTTTTCGTTGAGCTCTTCAACACGCCCCCAGTGAACCTTAACATTGGTAAGACCGGTTTCTTCGGCTACCGCCTGGACCACCTTGATTTTTTTTGCGATGGAATCAACGAGAGTAAACTGGACTTCGGGGAAATAGATTGCCAGGGGAATTCCCGGAAAACCTCCGCCTGTGCCAGCATCCAGGATTTTTGTGCCGGGTTTGAATGAAATAAAACGCGCGATTGCCAGGGAGTGTAAGACATGGTGCAGATATAGCTGGTCGATATCTTTTCTGGAAATGACATTGATTTTCTCATTCCATGACCGGTAGAGGTGGTCGAGCTGCTCAAACTGGGCGAACTGTTTCAGCGACAGGTTTTGAAAATGGGAGGCAATAGGGTTCAAATCAGACTTCCTTTGATACGATTATGTGATACAGGAGTTCCTTTGCCCTGAACAGCTGTGCCTTCACGGTTCCGATTGGCAGATTCAGGGTTTCGGCAATTTCTTCATAGGAATATTCATCGAAATACCGGAGGTGGACCAGACGGGAATATCTTGGTTTCAATTCTTTTACAATGGTCTTTAGGAATTCAGTCTTTTGCTTACTGATCATAACCTCTTCGGGATCTGGTGTATCCGATTGAAGCTGAACTGGATTGTCTTCGTCGGCATCACGTCCCTGGCTATCGATAGATATTGTTTTGGTGTGTTGTTTCCGAAGAAAGTCTATCGCATTATTATTGGCAATCTTGAAAAGCCAGGTGCTGAAGGCGAATTCAGGTTCGTAATTTTGTATGAATTTAAAAGCTTTTCCAAAGGCTTCAATAGTCAAATCCTCGGCATCATCTTTATTATGAGCCATTTTCAGGATCATAAAATAGACAGAATCCCAATAACGGTTGAGTAATTGGGCAAAAGCATGCTGATCACCATGCTGGGCTTTTTGCACCAGAGCATAGTCCTGCTTTGCTTTATCAGAGAGGTCGGATACCATTACCAGGCGAACTTTTTATTTTTCTTAAACTTGGTTTTCAGTACCAGGAATGTTGAAATTGCCGGCATAAACAGATCGTAAAATAGCGAAAATAACCAAATTCCCTTCTCTTTAAATCGTCGCATGGTGAGCTTTACAATCCAAAGGTGCATAATCCATCGGAAGAGAAAAATAATAATCAGGTAACCGGGGAATTTCCAAAATGAGAGAAGGACAATAACGCTTATGTAAAAATACTCGCGGGATACCAGTTCGAGACCGATGAGGAATCGGTGCCATGGGTGGTAATGCATACCAGCGGTAAGGTGCCGCCTTTTTTGCTGCAGCCAGCTGTTCATCGTAGTCATCGGTTCGGAAACCGTTATGCTGTCGGGATCGATTTCAATGGCTGTATTGGTCTTGTTAGCGGTGTGGTTGACGAATAGGTCATCGTCACCTGATTGTAGGTGCAACTGGTTGGCAAAACCTTTATTATTGAAGAACAACGATCTTCGGTAAGCCAGGTTTCTTCCGGCACCCATGAAAGGAATTCCGCGGTCAGCAAAACTCATATAATGCTGTGCGATCCACATGGTGTCCATCCGGATAAACTTATTGACCATGCCCTTCCTTTTTTCATAGGCACCATACCCGAGGATGATCTCTTTTTTCGGAAGGAAATTCGACTGCATACATGTGATCCAGTTAGGGCTGATTGGCTTGCAATCAGCATCGATAAAAAGAAGTTGATCGTACTTGGCCGCCTTGATTCCGATTGTCTGAGCCAGTTTTTTAGCGTGGGGGTATGGATGGGTATGCTCAATCCGGGTAACGTAAAGGTGTTTGTATTTTGCCTCCAATTCATTCAAAATCAATGTGGAATCGTCGCTGGAACCGTCGTTGACAACAACAACCTGGAATTCGGGATAATCCTGCTCCAGAACTAAAGGCAAATAATTCCTGAGGTTTTCGGCCTCATTTTTAGCACAAATTATAACAGAAACCGGATCCTGAGTTTGTTTTAGATTAGTCTTGCGGTAGCGGTGAATTCTCAGAAAGAAGTATAAATAGAAGAAGATCTGAACAGCAAAGGCAATCACTGTGAGCCCTGCCAGGGAAAGGAACAGAAAATCGGTCCATTGGGTTAAAGAAATACGAAATAAGTCGGTAAGTACTTGAATCATACAATAATAAATTCTTAATCAAAGGGCTATAACCGAAATGGCCCCCAAAGATAGT
>CAIXHD010000136.1 GCA_903919065.1 uncultured Bacteroidota bacterium | reverse complement strand
ACCACCACAGTAGTGGTTACCGCCCAGGACGGAACCACCACAAAAACTTATTCCGTGAATTTCACCGTAACTGCGGCCTCCACCGACGCAACGCTGTCTGACCTAAAAGTTAATGGGTCTCAGGTATCGGGTTTCAGTTCTACGGTCACCGGGTACAATGTGGTTTTACCTATCGGAACAGTAACAGTCCCTACGGTAACTGCAACCACAACGCATGTCAGTGCCACCAAAGTGATAACTCCGGCAGCATCATTGCCTGGAACAACATCGGTTTTAGTGACAGCCCAGGACGGCACCACCACGAAAACTTATACGATCAGCTTTACTGTAGCCAAGAGCACGGTTGCCACGCTTTCCGACCTGAGAGTCAACGGGACAACGGTATCAGGGTTCAACTCTTCGGTAACCAGTTATAGTGTGGCATTACCTTTCGGCACAACCGTTGTGCCTGCAGTTACAGCCACCACAACAGATGTTAATGCCACTAAGGTGATCACCCCGGCAGCATCGCTTCCCGGGTCCACTATGGTTGTCGTTACTGCGGAAGACGGTTCCACCACGAAAACCTATTTCGTCAGCTTTACGGTATCCTCCGGTGCCACTGATGCCACACTTTCTGACCTGAAAGTGAATGGGTCTCAGGTATCGGGTTTCAGTTCTGCGGTCACCGGGTACAATATGGAATTGCCTTATGGAACCAATACGGTACCCACAGTAACTGCAACCACTACTGATGCAAATGCTACAAAGGTGATCACCCCGGCAGCATCGCTTCCAGGGTCAACCATGGTGCTTGTTACAGCCGAAGACGGATCCACGACAAAAACCTATTTTATCAGTTTTACTGTGGCTAAAAATACCGATGCCACACTTTCGGATATCAAGATTAACGAGACCACTATTCCCGGCTTCAATAAAAATACCCTGAATTATACGGTAGCTCTTCCACATGGCTCAACAGAGCCCCCGGTAATCACGGTAACCGTGAGCGATCCAAACGCTCTGACAGAAATCACCCTGCCAACCGGATTTCCAGGTATTGCTACAATTAAGGTAACAGCCGAGGACCGATCCACCATTATTAACTACCTGCTGGCAATAAGCTATGGCGGAGATGGTATTGACGACAAATTGCTGCAGAATAATCTTCATGTATATCCGAATCCCTCCAATGGCGATTTTATACTTGAATACAGAGCATTGAATTCTGGCCGGATAAGCCTGTTGATCATGGATATTACGGGCAGGCAGATTTATAACAGGCAATATGAGACCCAAGGGTTCCTGTTATCAGAACTTATTCAGATATCGGAACAACCAAAAGGCCTCTATTTTATCCGCCTGGTTGATGGATCAAATGTTGTTTACCAAAAAATTATTGTCGAATAAATTTCCCGTTTTCCTCGATAACCCCTTTCAGCCTAAAGAAATAAATTCCAGCCGGCAAGGTTTTGGTCTCCTCCACGGAGATCAGAACCGGGCCTGCAGGAACGTTGTAGTTCCGGGAGAATACCAGCGTGCCTGTAATATCATAGAGATTCAAAACCATTAAACCTGTGTTTGCGGCATTACCCTTAAGCCAGACAGCACCTGCAGAAGGATTCGGGTACACGCGGATTTCATTCTCAGCCACCGGAGCATCCACACCACTGCCACCGGAAACCTTAACCGTCAATTCCTTATAGTTGGTAATCCCCTCCCAGTCATAAACTTTCAGAGGCAGAGTATATAGACCGTTGTGCTGGGGGGTACCAAGCAAATCACCATTGATTCCAAGGCTCAGCCAGGAGGGCCAGTTTAGCAAGCTGAGAGTGAAGGCGGTATTCACCTTCATTCCTGAGATATTATTGTTAAGCAGGTAATAATCGAGGTTATTCCCTTCCGACAAACCCGAAATCCAGGCCATATCCGGAGTTACCATCATATTTCCGTAATAGAATGTAATGGTCCCGTCGGGGAGCAGTTTAGCGGCAAATTCCAGTGGTTGGTTTCCGTCAGCATCTGCAGCGGCATGCCAGCGGATGATGGTTTCCTGAATGGTACCTGAAAAGGTTACCTGATCAGAGGCATCGGGATACCACAGGGTGCTCAGAAACGGGAATGCACCGATATTCTGGTAAAAGCGCATGCGGTTATCGATGACATACGGATATTTCACCAGATTTTGCCCCATAATGATTCCGCCGTCTTTAAGAATCGTTACCTGACTATAATTTTTACCATAAAATGGAAACATGAACGGCAGGTCCATTACCCGCTCATTTATTCCGGCTATTGTAAATACGCTGGCACCGCCGGTAAAGCTAAACGGATTTGTTTCGGGTTTTTCGACAAACCAGGTTGCCGGATTTGCATAACGGTACGGACCGGTGGTACCATCGGCTTCAATCTGAACCCTGTACTCTTGTCCAACCTGACCATCAGGAAGTTCACTCGTAGTAATTTCCGGACGAACAACCGTAGTGGTAATCGGAACCGATACACGCGTAACTGCATTTCTGTTTATGGTAACCGTTCCTGCCGGAAGTGCAGTCTCGGTGATTCCGTGGGTATAATCCATGACCGAGAAACTCACAATACCACCAGAACCTTCTGCATTCGGTGCCTTCTGCACCACTTCAAGATATATTCTGGCGCGGCCATTATCGGGAATATAATTCATCAGCGGAGTAATATCCAGCCCGATTTCGATCAGGTCATTGTCAACCCCGGCAATGCCCTGCATGGGCCCGGGATCACCCTGATAATTAAAGCATGGAAAATCGATTACTTTTTCAGGGATGGGAGAATTGACATTAGAGGAGATTCCTACCTGAATTTTGAGGCGGTTTCGCTGATTATACCGGATCTTTGTTTTTACCGTGAGAAGGGGCTCATACACCTTCTTCGGCTTCACCACCATGGCTGCTTTATTCCATATGCCACCCGTTTCGGGTCCCTGAGCCAGCAAACGGTACATCACCCAAAGTTTGCCTCCGTTTCCGTAACCAACACCCCAGGAGTTCACCACCAGCATGGCTCCAATTTCCCAATCCCTCATATCAACGATGTTATCACCGTTTATATCGATATTGTTAGTGTATTTACCATCGAAATTCACATCATAGCGTACGGAATCGTTCCAACCGGCAAAGGTCATGCAATGGCCAACATAAGGGCCATATTTGGTCACGATGTACTGTCCTTCCTCCTCCAGACCCTTATCGAGCGGAATCTGCGGAATATCCATGCCATCTGACCCGATCTGAAAATTAGCCAGGCCACCGATCTGCGAGCCATCGAGGTGGTCGTTAATCCAGTGCTTCAGGGTGAGTAATCCATCAGGAGTTCCCACATCAATGGCAAAAACCTCGTCCACGCGGTTTTTCATTCCACGGTAATACTTATCGTAACCGGTCATCCAGATCGCTGAATTCTGGTTGTAGGCGGTAAAATCCGTATTACCCGGTATACCATTCGCCTTAACCAGATTCCAGCTGTCGAAATAGGATACTCCCTGGCCCGGGTTTGCATAATTAAGCAGATTAAATACAGCCATCGGGCTATACTGGTTCTCCGGAAGCGTTGAGTTCAGGTTCCGTAGGTAGTTGATCTCGTAAGTGAACATGGTCCAGATTGATCCCGCCTGGTTGCAGTTCCATACACTCTGGTTGTAAATTCCAGAAAAATATATCTGCCGTGTATTATCTTTTTTATAGGGTAATGGCCTGGTACCTTTTAATATAGGCATAGTCAGCCTTTTCAAACTGCTCAGCACGATATCATCGGAACTCACCACATTAACCTCCGCCTGTTGCGCCAACAGCCCTGTAGAAGCCATCATCAATCCCAACGAAACAAATAAAACTCTTGCCCTCATAAAATACTTGTTAGAAAAGCAATATTAATATGTTTTCTGTTAATTATCTTTAAGCATGAATTTTACTCAGCCAATAATGATAAACAGACTGCTGATATTGCCAGTTTCACTGCTTTTATTAATCGGATGCACCTGGAATCAGGATTCTTCCACGGATCCTTTCACGACCTTAAAAAATGGGAAATTTATAGACCTGACCTGGTCATTTGATGAGCAGTCGGTATACTGGCCAACCAACATTCCTTTCAAGCATGAGACTGTTTTT
>CAIXHD010000135.1 GCA_903919065.1 uncultured Bacteroidota bacterium | reverse complement strand
GCGGTTCTTAATATATCCGAAGATCCGGAATTCATTGGCCGTTACCTGAAGCACCCGTCGAGGGAACCGGATTATCGGATAGGAAGGAAACATGAGGATTTTGTGACTTCCATTCACCTTGCAGGCTATCCAATAAAGGCAGAGTTGATTCTGGATGAACTCAAGCGAAACCTTGCTGAGAATCTCTGATCTATTTCCGAAAAACTTATATCTTTAAGGCCAAGCCAGCATTTGCCTTAAATGATTAATACACAGTATTTAGCTTTTGATATTGGCGCCGGCAGCGGTCGGGCCATAGTGGGCACCCTCGACGGATGTCAGGTTACCCTTCAGGAAATCCATCGGTTCCCCAACGAAATGGTGCTACGCAACGGTCATTATCACTGGGATGTTAACCGGTTGTTCGAAGAGTTGTTACAAGGATTGACGCTCTGCGTAAAGAAGCACAATATCATTCCGGTTTCGATCGGAATAGATACCTGGGGCGTAGACTTCGGGTTGCTCGACGGCAATGACCAGCTCATCGGACTTCCGTTTGCCTACAGGGATTCACTGACAGATGAGGCCATGGAACAGGTGTTCAAGGCTATCAGGCCAAAGGAGCTTTATTCAAAGACAGGGATTCAGTTTATGAGGTTTAACAGTCTGTTCCAGCTGTGGGCTATGAAAAAGAAATTCCCGAACCAGCTCCTCAATTCCAGCAAGATGCTGTTTATGCCTGATCTGCTTGGATACCTATTTACAGGACTGGCCTTTTCGGAATATACCGTCGCATCCACTTCGCAGTTACTGAATCCAAAAACCCGTAACTGGTATCCTGATTTGCTCATCCGGCTGGGTTTACCCATCCATATTCTGGATGACATTATTGAACCTGGAACACAGGTTGGCAGCCTGAAGCCCGAAATCCTCAGCAATCTTGGAATCGACAAGATCTCGCTTGTCGCAGTGGGAGCGCACGATACAGCATCTGCCATTGCTGCCATCCCCGCCGAGGGCAATAACTGGGCATATATCAGCTCAGGAACCTGGTCGCTCATGGGAATCGAAACAGACAGTCCGATTATCAATGAGACGAGCTTCAAATATCTTTTCACCAATGAGGGAGGAGTTGGGAAAAAGACCCGTTTCCTTAAAAACATAACTGGATTGTGGCTCCTTCAGGAATGCAAAAAAATCTGGGATCAGAAAGAGGAATTATCTTATTCCAAGCTGATTGATCAGTGCAAGAAGGTCAAGCCATTTTTATCATTGATTGATCCTGACGATCCATTATTCATGAATCCCGAAAATATGCCTGAGGCAATAAGTGAATATTGCCGGAGGACAGGGCAAGCGGTTCCTGAAACAATACCTGAATTTGGGAGGTGCATATTTGAGAGTTTGGCACTGAAATACAGAATTGTGCTGGACCAGCTGAAGGAGGTTAGTCCCCACCCGATTGAGAAAATTCACATGATTGGCGGGGGATCGCTGAATACACTCCTTTGCCAGTTCACTGCCGATGCCACCGGGCTGCCCGTGATTGCAGGCCCTGCAGAGGCAACTGCACTTGGAAATATCCTGGTGCAAATTGCCTGCCACCAAGGGATAAGTAGTTTAGATACGCTTCGTGCCTATTCCATGAATTCCGTAAAAACGATCACCTATCTGCCGAAGAACACGAAAAGTTGGGAGAAGGCGGCGGTGAAAATGGTTAGATTTGAAGGAGCGCGGTAGGCAGTACTCAGTATTCAGTACTCAGTACTCAGTACTCAGTACTCAGTACTCAGTACTCAGTAGGCAGAGGGCAGAGGGCAGAGGGCAGAAATTGGTAACAAGAAATAAGTATAAGAATTAATTAAAGTATGAATAGTCTAACCGGGCTCTGTAGGACTAACCCCAGACTTCAGTCTGAGGACACCCGACACCCCATGATCCACCTCACACCCGATACCTGATACCCGATACCTGACACCTGACACCCGACACCTGACACCTGATACCTGACACCCGACACCCGATACCCAAATAACAAACTTAAATAACGACAAAAATGTCCCTGCTTCTTGGATTAGATATTGGATCATCTTCAGTGAAAGCCTCACTGGTTGATGCTGAATCCGGTTTGGTGACGGCAACAGCTCAATCACCTGATTGTGAGTTAAGGATAGTTGCTAACCAGCCAGGCTGGGCAGAACAGGATCCCGACATTTGGTGGCACCATGTGGTTGAATCCCTTCGGATATTAAAAACCCGGGGAGGCAATCTTTCGGACATAAAAGCCATTGGAATTTCCTATCAGATGCATGGTTTGGTGGCTGTGGACAAAGAAGGAAAACCGGTACGCCCATCCATCATATGGTGCGATAGCCGCTCAGCAGTATACGGACAAGCAGCTTTTGAAGGGTTGGGCGCCAAATTCTGCATGGACCATCTTCTGAATAATCCCGGCAATTTTACAGCAGCGAAGCTTGCCTGGGTAAAAGAGAATGAGCCTCAGGTGTATTCCCGGATAGATAAGATCATGCTTCCCGGCGACTATATTGCCATGAGGCTGACCGGGGAAATTGCCACCACAAAGACCGGGCTCTCTGAAGGAATTTTATGGGACTTTGCAGAGGACCGGACCTCCACAGAACTGATAAAGCAATTTGGGTTTTCCCCCGATCTTTTCCCCCGGCTCGTTCCCGGATTTGGACTTCAGGGCGCCGTTTCGCGTCACGCTTCGCGTGTCACCGGAATCCCTGCCGGGACGCCAATCAGCTACCGCGCCGGCGATCAGCCAAACAATGCGCTCAGTCTGAATGTTCTTGAACCTGGTGAACTTGCAGCTACAGCTGGAACATCTGGTGTTATATATGGTATTCTTGATAAAGTCAACCACGACCCTCAATCCAGGGTTAACGTTTTTGCCCATGTTAACCACGGATTACCGAATACGCGTTTGGGTGTACTCCTCTGTATCAACGGGACCGGGATTCTGTATTCATGGATCAAAAAATTGCTCGATGGAACAGGATTGAGTTATGACGCATTGAACAGGATAGCCGATGATGCCGAACCGGGTTCTGGTGGGCTGATGGTTTATCCGTTTGGAAACGGAGTTGAAAGAATCCATCAGAATCGTCCCTTTGGCGGCCAGATCATCAATCTCGACCTGAACCGGCACGAACGCTCACACCTGGTGAGGGCTGCACAGGAAGGCATTGTTTATGCATTGAATTATGGGTTTGAAGCCATGAAAGAGATGGGTGTTCGCACAGAGACGGTTAGAGCCGGCTACGCCAACCTTTTCCTGAGCCGTGTTTTCAGGCAGATTTTCAGTGATGTGACCGGAACCACCATTGAGCTTTTCGATACTGACGGAGCGACCGGTGCTGCGCGTGGCGGCGGAATCGGAGCCGGGATCTATGCATCACCTGCAGAAGCCTTCAAAAGTTTGAAGATTATCGAATACATCCAGCCGGATACTGAAAGGCAAAAGATCTATGCAGAACTGTATCAGACATGGAAAACCAGAATGCTGCGTGAATTGGATTGCAACAAATCATGAACACCATCCTCCGGTTAAAACCGGAAGCTATTGATATTGATTATTAATGAACGCTGATACAAAATATTTAACACCATAAAAACTCTTAATATGGAATTTTTCCCAGACATCGATCCGATCCGGTATGAAGGTCCGGATAGTGATAATCATTTATCTTTCAAGTATTACGATGAAAATTTTGTTGTTGCTGGAAAGACTATGAAAGAGCATTTTCGTTTTGCCATGGCCTACTGGCACAGCATGTGCAATGCTGGTGGTGATCCATTTGGTCCGGGTACGAGAATATTTCCATGGACTGTTTCATCGGATCCAATGGAAAATGCAAAAGCCAGGCTCAATGCTGCTTTTGAGTTTATGACAAAAATGAGTTTGCCATTTTACTGTTTCCACGACCGGGACATGGCACCGGAGGGAGATTCTGTAAAAGAATCAGAAAAAAACCTGAAGACCCTGGTGGATCTGGCTTTGCGCAAGCAGTCGGACACGGGGATCAAGCTTCTTTGGGGCACTGCCAATTTATTTTCCAATCCGAGGTATATGAACGGTGCCGCCACCAATCCTGATTTCAGTGTTGTATGTCAGGCAGGCGCCCAGGTTAAGGCTGCGATTGAGGCTACAGTAGCTCTCGGCGGTGAAAATTATGTATTCTGGGGTGGTCGCGAAGGTTATTCTTATCTGTTAAATACCAACACGGCAAAGGAACTTGACCACATGGGGCGTTTCCTGCAAATGGCTCGTGATTATGGCAGAAAGATCGGTTTTAAAGGAACTTACCTGATCGAACCTAAACCAATGGAACCTTCTCTGCATCAATATGATTTTGATTCTTCCACGGTCATTGGATTTCTGCATAAACATGGTTTGGAAAATGATTTCAAACTGAATATCGAAGCAAACCATGCCACACTGGCTGGTCACAGTTTCTTTCATGAGCTTCGCTTTGCTGCAGATGCAGGTATGCTTGGAGGTATTGACGCCAATCATGGAGAGCCATTGAACGGATGGGATACCGACAATTTCCCGACCAATTTATACGAAGCCATCGAGGCTATGATCGTCCTGTTGGAATACGGCGGTCTGGGAACCGGCGGTTTCAATTTCGACGCCAAGCTGAGGCGTAATTCCACCGATCTGGAGGATCTGTTCATTGCCCATATTGTTGGGATGGACACTTTTGCAAGAGCCTTAATGATTGCTGATAAACTGATTAATGAAAAGAGGATTACGGATTTTCGTGATAACCGTTACCTGTCGTTCCATGAGCCTGATGGTCAGAAATTCGAAAAGGGTGGACTGACTATCGAAGATCTTCATACACTTGCTCTTGAAAAAGGTGAACCTGAATTACAGTCGGGGAAGCAGGAATTGATTGAATCCATCATTAATAATGCTATATGAGAAGCAATATAATCAGACTGACAACCGCGTTTCTTATCGGAGGACTGTTAGTCAGCGGTATGGTTTATGGCCAGCGCGGCGGTCGGGGCGGCGGTGGTGGAACCACCTGGATTGATGATACACACTACGTTGACCTGCAGAAAGGTAAAGGCGGCAAGGACATTAAGATGAGTGTCGACGCTGCCACCGGCAAAGCAAAACTTTATGCTCCACCGGTTGAGACCCCGGCACCCATGCGTCCAAGCGTGATGGTTAAGGAAGGTGAGCTATGGTATTCTGACGGCACCAGTGCCACGCCGAAGCAGATCACTGCCAACCCGGGCAAAGAGGTAAATCCGCGGATGTCACCTGATATGAAAAGTGTTGCCTTTACTCGAGACAATGATCTTTACATGATCGAACTGGCCACCAATCTTGAGCGGAGGCTCACGATGGATGGCACCAATCTGATTTACAACGGATACGCATCATGGGTTTATTATGAAGAGATCCTTGGCCGTGGATCGGCGTATTGCGCTTTCTGGTGGTCGCCCGACAGCAAAACCGTTTCTTTTCTCCGGTTTGATGACACAGAAGTTCCTCTGTTTATTCTGATGAGAGGCGACAGCCTTCACGGAGCTCCTGAAATGACACGTTACCCCGTTCCGGGAGATCCGAATCCTAAAGTAAAACTTGGGTTTGCCGATATCTCAACCGGGAAAATCACCTGGGCAAAATTCGACTATAACGTTGACCAGTATATTGCATGGCCATCCTGGAAACCAGATTCAAAAGAAATGATGATTCAGGTACTTAATCGGGATCAGAATCATATGCAGTTTTTCATGGTTAATCCGGCGACTGGTGACCTCCGCAAGATTTATGATGAGCAGCGGCCAACCTGGGTTGACTTCTTCGAAGATATTTATGTTCTGAAAAATGGTTCTGGTTTTATTATGAACAGCTACCGGAACGACTGGCACAACTTATACTATCACGACTGGAATGGCAAGGTTTTAGCGAATCTGTCGAACGTCAAATGGCGTGTGGGTGGTATAACAAAAGTGGATGAAGAAAGAGGCATGGTATATTTCAATGGCCGGCCGGAATCCACTGAAACACATTTTTTCAGTGTTAAGCTTGACGGTACAGGAATGACTCAGCTCACTGATGGTGCAGGAACGCATTCTATCAGCCTTTCACCGGGCGGCTCCTATCTAATTGACAATTGGAACAATGTGACCATTTCCGGGAAAAAAGAGCTTCGCAACAAGGAAGGAAAACTCGTTCGGCTGATGAGCGAAAATGCTTATGTATTCGATGTAACCAAACATCAAAAAGCTGAATATGTAAGAATTCCTTCCACTGATGGATTTCAGTTACCTGCCATTATTACCTATCCGGTGATGTTTGATCCGACTAAAAAATATCCTGTGATTTTTACCATTTATGGCGGCCCGGATGCCGGCGGTGTCCGGAATTCTTACAAGGGTACCACTCCTGGCTGGTATGGACAAAATGGGATTATTACCATCGATGTGGACCATCGCGCATCTGGTCAGTTTGGAAAAAAAGGGATTGATTATATGTACCGCAACCTTGGCAAATGGGAAATGGTTGACTATTCAGAAGCCGTTAAATGGCTGCGCGCACAACCGTATGTTGATGCTACCCGCATGGGAATCACAGGAGGATCATACGGAGGATACACTACTTGTCTGGCACTTACTGCGGGTGCAGATTACTGGACGCACGGAATTGCCCTTTACAGTGTCACTGACTGGGGTTTGTACGACAATGTTTATACCGAGAGGTTCATGGACACTCCAAAAGACAATCCGGAAGGATATAAAGCCGGCACTGCCATGAATTTTGCAGCTAACCTGAAAGGCAAACTGTACATTGTTCATGGTGAGATGGACGACAATGTTCATATGCAAAACAGTATTCAGCTGATCAG
>CAIXHD010000134.1 GCA_903919065.1 uncultured Bacteroidota bacterium | reverse complement strand
CTCACCTTAAAAGCTAAAGTTGAGATTCAACTGCTTGAATACCATCCTGAGAACACGGGCGATTCCTTGCCCCGAAAGATGAAAGAGTTTAATGCCCATTTTGCCGGAACCATGAGCGAGGTGGAATTCAGAAAAAAATATGGTAAACTGCTGCTGGATTTCTTCATCCTGAACAAAATACTAAACGATTCATTTAGAAAACCAACGAAGGAAAGTGAATGATTTTTAACAGATACCGGAGTTTTCAGGAAATCCTGCCCAATGCATAACCTCAAAAAAATACTGAACCTCTATTCCCTGTTTTATCGGTTTGCTCCGGGCAGGAATACCTGGATATTCCTGACTAATCTGTTATATGGGTTGAGCCAGGGGATCAGTATCGTTACCCTGATTCCGCTGCTGCAATTGCTGGAAAAGAATTCTCTGGGGAACAACAAGGTTTTTGCCCTGTTAAATAAGCTGATCAGCAGTCTGGGAATTACCATCAGTATTGAATTGATCATTGGCCTTTATCTTAGCCTGATCTTGTTTAATGCCCTGATACAATACATAAAAACTATATGGCAAAGTGATGTGCAGCAAGAGTTTACTGCCGATATACGGAAGGATATATTCAGTAAGCTGATCCGTTGCGACTGGAAATACCTGTCGGGGCAAAACCGAAACGAATACTCTCACATTCTCACCTCCGAAATCCCAGCCATAACCGCGCTGAATTTCCACCTGCTTACTTTATTGTCGGTGATCATCATTTTTATCATATATACACTGCTGGCATTTCTTGTTTCCTTTTACTTTACGCTGTTTGTGCTGGCTTGCGGGTTAGTATTGTACCTGCTGCTGAACAGGTTCATTACCCGCACCTATGCCGTTGGGAAGGATAATTTTTTCACAAACCGAAACCTGTATAAACAGTTCGATGATTTTTGGGATACGATCAAATTTGCAAAGATTCATGGGACGGAGAAATACCACTTCAATCGCTTCGATGAGCAAAATCAACAATTTGCTACTGCACGTAAACATTTGATCCGCCTGAGTTTAACGCCACAAACAATTAATACTTTATCCAGTGCGGTAATTCTCAGTCTGGTTGTTTATGCGGGGTATAAGTTCGGAAACATGACTCTTTCCTCATTTCTGATTTTGATTTTGCTTTTCTCCAGAATATTTCCCCAACTGATGAAGATGCATACCACCTATATGCAGATTATCAGCTTGTTCCCTTCCTTTGAGAATACTATGGACATGAAGAGTGATCTGGAAGAAATATTGAAGAACTCCCCAGGTTTAAGCGATATTTCCTCTACTAAAATCAAACTTGAAAAAGAGATTGCTTTTCAGGAGGTTTCATTTGGATATCACCAGGACAAGCCTCTTCTTAATCATATCACCATAACAATTCCAGCAAGGAATATTACTGGAATAATTGGTCCCTCCGGCATCGGAAAAACAACCCTGATGGATATAGTTACGGGCTTGTTACCCCCCGATCAGGGTGTAGTCAGAATTGATGGCCGGGATTTAGCCGGTATCGACAGGTCAAGCTGGCATAATTCCATCGGCTATGTGCCTCAGGATTCTGTTTTTACCAATTCATCCTTGCGTGAAAATCTTACCATGGGGAGTGAATCTATTTCGGATTCAGCTATCTGGCAAGCGATTGACAGGGTTAATGCCGGTCAGTTTGTGCGTGACCTCGCAGGCGGATTAGATACCCTGATGACCAACAATGCCCAGCAGTTCTCGGGAGGTGAACGTCAGCGGCTGGCTATTGCAAGAGCTTTATTAAGAGAGCCCTCGCTTTTGCTTCTCGATGAAATTACAAACTCCCTCGATGCTAAAAATGAACTGAATATTCTCAATATCCTGCTGGATTTGAAGAAGGAAGTGACTATCATTTTCATTACTCACAAGAAGGAGCTGATTCAGTATTTTGACCGGATAATTGATGTTGAAAAATTGTAGAGCATCAAACCGCAATTCGCCCAAGTATGGCAGCCAAACATTTCGCAGTTGATTCCTCCTCGGATAGCTCGCCGGAATTGATTTCGATATCCGGATTTTCTGGTATTTCATAAGGGGAATCTATCCCCGTAAAGCTTTTTATCTTTCCGGCTCTTGCATCTTTGTAAAGCCCTTTGACATCTCTTGTCTCGCAAACCTCAAGAGACGCATTTAGAAATATTTCTATGAAATTTTCGGAGCCAATAATTTCCCTTGCCATTTGACGGATCTTGTTGGTTGGGCTTATGAAACTGTTAATACAGATAATCCCGCAATCCAGAAAAAGTTTGGAAACTTCAGCAATTCTCCTGATGTTTTCCTCTCGGTCCGATTCCGAGAATCCCAGATTTATATTCAGTCCGGATCTCAAATTATCGCCATCTAATATTTGAGCAAGATAACCTCTGGCGAATAGCTCTTTCTCCAAATTTTCAGCCAACGTAGTTTTACCTGCTCCGGAAAGTCCTGTCATCCAGAGAACAACGGCCTTTTGATTCAGGAAAATCTCTTTTTCAACTCTTTTCATAGTTCTTTGGTTCTTCTTCTGCCGGATTATTAGCAAATATACGGACATTCCAGTGTTCCGATTATTTGATTTTTCTGCATTAAAGTGTACACATTGGTTAACCGTTTTACCCAGATTTATTATCAATTCATTAGATTTACGGATAATAAACCAAGACTATGAAAAAGCCGGAAAAAATTTTTTCACGAAGAGATTTCGTTCAGAAATCCGTTACGGGCCTTGTCGGCTTAGCCGCCATGCCAACAATCCTTACCTCGTGCTCAAACTGGAAGGGAGCCAACGACCGGATAGCCGTTGCTCATATCGGTGTCGGATCGAGGGGAACTGACGAACTGGTCAGCTATTTCCTGCAAGTTAAAGATGCCATGAATATTGCTGTGGCTGATACCTTTAAGGGCCGGCGTGAAAATGCCGCTCAATTAATCAACAAGTATTATAAGGACAACAACATTGCCACCCCGGAATGCAAGCAATACCTGAACTTTCAGGAAATTCTGGATCGAAAGGATATTGATGCCGTTCATATTACCACCCCCGATCACTGGCACGTGCCGGCAGCAATACTCGCGGCCCGCGCAGGTAAGCATATCATGCTGGCCAAGCCGCTCGGACTGAGCTATCCTGATTTCATGACCCTAAAGAAAGAGGTGGCCCGGAAAGATGTTCGCTTTCATTATGGTACCCAGCAAAGAACTTCCCCGCATATGCAGCTGGCTCATGACATGATCGCTGATGGACTGATCGGCGACGTAACCAGTGCCTACGTATGGGCTCCCGGTGGCGGCGGCGGAGTAAATCCGGTATGCAACGAAGTGCCT
>CAIXHD010000133.1 GCA_903919065.1 uncultured Bacteroidota bacterium | reverse complement strand
TTCCCAGCAAATTCCAGGCTTGGCATATAAATGGGCCATCCCCTCGGCCAGCAGAACATGTTTGTACGAGGAACCGGTCGGCTGGATTTCCACCTTCCAGCCTTTTGCCTTCAGAACTTTTAAAAACTCTTTCTCCTTGTCGCCGGAGTGGGAGCGGCTGATGAGGGCGATGAGGTTTTTGGTTTTCTTATAGTCGCTCTTGAAGATGGGAAGCCTCTGGAAAGTCCCGTCGGAAAACAGCTTCCAGCTTCCCTTTCCTTTGGCCCCATAATATATAAGCTCTTTTGCCGGGATCGATATGATTCCAAACACCGGCCGGTCTTTGTGTACCAATGCCAGGTTAATGGCGAATTCATCATTTTGGGCGATAAACTCCTTAGTGCCGTCAAGCGGATCCAGTATCCAGCAATATTCCCAATCTTTCCTGATGGCATAATCTGGTTTCGAGGCCTCTTCACTGATCATGGGTATATCCGGGAATTCGCGGGCAAGCATAGCCGCAATGTAATTGTGCGAAGCTATATCAGCCTCTGTAACAGGGGACTGGTCCTCCTTGGTATCAATGGATAATTCGGAATTCTTATAGAAAGAGAGAACGATTTCAGACGCTTTTCTGATCCCTTCAATTAAAACTTTCAATTGCTTGTCATTCAACACGGTTGCAGCAGTTTTTTAGATTTTGTATGGTCTTGTCCGGATTGGCCGAGGAGAAAATGGTATTGCCGGCAACCAGTATGTCAACACCCGATTCAATGAGCGCAGGCGCATTGTGCTCATCAACTCCACCATCAACCTCGATAAGAAATCCTGCCCCGATGGTTTTCCTGATATGGTTCAGCTTCCTGATCTTATCCAGAGTGGATGGAATAAATTTCTGACCCCCGAAACCGGGATTTACCGACATGATCAATACCAGGTCGACATCATGCAGAATATTTTCCAACAGCGACACCGGTGTATGAGGATTAAGTGCAATACCCGCCTTAACACCACCTTGTTTAATTACCTGCACAGCCCGGTGAACATGGTTCGTTGCCTCAATGTGGAAAGTCAGGATATTAGCACCCAACTGCATGAAATGCAGCAGGTACCTTTCCGGCTCGTTGATCATAAGATGCACGTCCAGTGGTTTTTTAGCATGCTTACGAATAGCCTCTACCACAGGGGTTCCAATGGAATAATTCGGAACAAAGCTCCCATCCATGATATCAACATGGAACCAGTCGGCCTGACTCTGATTCACCATATTTATATCACGCTGAAGATTGCCGAAATCGGCTGCGAGAAGTGAGGCGGCTACTAAGTGCGGCATTTTTATTAGGATTGACGGTTAGCAATACAAACATACAAAAAAGAAAGGCTCAAGGCTCAAGGCTCAGGGCACAAGTAAAGTTATAAGGCTCAAGGCTCAGGTATTAATAGCCGCCGGTTTTAACCGGCGGTTTTGGAGTGATTTGTACCTTCCAGAATGCACAAGGTGCTCTCAACTACCTCAGTACGAAAGCGTAAAGGTCCCCGCTTACGGCTGCGCCTCGCGGGGATGACAGAAGAGGAATCCTGGGTAGGACACATTCTGGAAGAGCGCTTTTGCAGAAATGCCTGAAAGAACGCCTTTGCAGATATTTCTGATTGGAGCGTTCTTTTTCAACCTATCCAAATTAGGAAGCCCTTCTCTGTCATCCCCGCGAGGCGCAGCCGTAAGCGGGGACCTTTTCGCTGTCGTACCGAGGCCAATGAGAGCAACCTTTTCGCTGCCGTACCGAGGCCAATGAGAGCAACCTTTTCGCTGTCGTACCTCGGCAAAGAGAGCACCTTTTCCCTACCCCAAATAATTCCGCAGCAAACAACTCCGCGTCTGGTTCTTCAGCTTCAGAATCGATTTTTCCTTGATCTGTCGCACCCTTTCGCGGGTAAGGTTGAATTTCTCGCCAATTTCATCCAGCGAGTGGGGTGGGACCCCATGAAGGCCATAAAACAACCTGATAATGTCGGCTTCCCGCTCTCCGATATGCTGGAGGGCCCTTTCAATTTCCAGGTTCAGTGAGTCGTTCAGGAGTTTCTCCTCGGGATCCAGCGCATCCGCATTCAGAATCACATCATAAAGGTTGGTTTCATCGTTCGGGCTGAGCGGGGCATCCATCGATAGGTGACGGCCGTGATTGTTAAGGAATCTCAGAATATCCTCCCGGTCGATACCCGCTGTTTCTGCAATTTCATCCTCCGATGGTGATCGCCCCAGGTTCTGTTCCATCTTTGATATAGTCCGGTTCAGCTTATTCATTAAGCCGATCTTATTCAGCGGGAGCCTCACCAGTCGCGACTGCTCCGCTATGGCCTGCAGAATGGATTGCCTGATCCACCATACGGCGTAAGATATAAATTTGAATCCCTTGGTTTCGTCAAATCTTTCCGCCGCCTTGATCAGGCCGATGTTGCCTTCATTGATCAGATCAGGTAATGTTAATCCTTGATTCTGATATTGTTTGCTCACTGAGACTACAAATCGCAGGTTTGCCAGAACCAGCTTATCCATCGCTTTTCTGTCGCCTTCCCGGATCCGGCGGGCCAGTTCAACCTCTTCGTTTGGATTGATGAGGTTTTTGCGGCCAATCTCTTGCAGGTACTTATCCAACGACGGAAGCTCCCGGTTGGTGACCTGTCTGGTGATTTTTAATTGTCGCATGGCGCGGGTGGTTAGTGTTCTACTGATTCTTTACGGCAACAAATTATAAATGTTGCAAATGGAAACTAAAAACAATGTTTTTTTATTCTTGTAATTAATTTATAACTTTGTACCGGCTACAAAATCTATGACAGGTAGCTAAAGGAGTTACTCGGATAATTCGTTTGAAGAATCTAGAAAATTTCCCCGATCCAATTTTTTTTTGTGGTTAATTTCAAAATGACGATTTTATGTATGATATTCTCGAACTCAACAATAAGTTGTTGACCGAACTGAGAGATATTGCGAAAGAGCTGGGTATTAAAAGAGTAGAGTCTTTCAAAAAGCAGGATCTGGTTTATCAGATACTGGATCAGCAAGCCATTCAGGCTTCTGAAAGCAAATCCAAAAAAGTGACCGCAAAGGCTAAAGAAGAAGTTGTTGCGCCTGAGGAAGTTGCAGAAGATCCTAAGCCAACACGCAAGCGGATAACTATTGAAAAAAAGGATTCAGGACCGTTATTCACCACTCGTCCGGAAATCAAACCGGTAAAAGAGGAGGAGGAAGCTCAGGCAAAACCGCCGGTTACTATCGTGCTGGCACCTGCACCAACTGTGATCAAGAAGGTTGATATCCCGGCACAACCCGCCGATACTGATAGTCCTGCCGCCCCGACTCCTGTTGTTGCTGCTCCTGCTTTCAAAAAGCATGCAAGAGTTGAAAAAGTCACGGAAGAGCCTAAAGCAGCTTCACCGAGAGCACGCGAAATTACCATCCGTGAGAAATCATCGGATGAACAGAAGCAAAAAGAAATCGACGAGGCAAAGAAGAATGAACCTTATGATTTCGATGGATATATTTCGAGTACAGGCGTACTTGAAATTATGCAGGAGGGATATGGTTTTCTGCGTTCTGCCGACTATAACTACCTGAACTCACCGGATGATATTTATGTTTCGCAGTCCCAGATTAAGCTTTTTGCCCTCAAAACGGGTGATACGCTTACCGGAACTGTAAGGCCACCAAAAGAAGGGGAGAAATTTTTCCCGCTCATTAAGGTTTTACAAATCAACGGGCGCAGTCCTGAATTCGTTCGCGACCGGGTACCGTTTGACTACCTGACCCCGTTGTTCCCGGATGAGAAATTCGACATCACCAGTCATGCTGATTGTACGGTTTCTACCCGTATTGTAGATATGTTCTGCCCCGTAGGTAAAGGCCAGCGCGGACTCATCGTGGCCCAGCCAAAAACCGGTAAAACCATTCTGCTGAAAGAAATTGCCAACGCCATCGCAGCCAATCACCCGGAAGTTTACCTGATGGTTCTTCTCGTGGATGAGCGGCCTGAAGAGGTAACCGATATGGCCCGCGGAGTGAATGCTGAAGTTATTTCCAGTACCTTCGATGAACCGGCCGAAAAGCACGTCAGGGTGGCAACTATTGTTCTTGAAAAAGCCAAACGATTGGTGGAATGCGGACATGATGTTGTTATTCTTCTTGACTCCATTACCAGGCTTGCCCGTGCCTATAACACCGTTCAGCCTGCATCCGGGAAAGTACTCTCCGGTGGTGTGGATGCTAACGCTCTTCACAAACCAAAACGCTTCTTCGGTGCCGCAAGGAATATTGAAAATGGCGGAAGTTTAACCATCCTGGCAACAGCCCTGATCGATACCGGCTCAAAAATGGACGAGGTGATCTTCGAAGAATTCAAGGGAACCGGTAATATGGAACTTCAGCTCGACCGTAAACTTGCCAACAAACGTATCTGGCCAGCCGTCGATATTCAAGGTTCCAGCACCCGTCGCGAAGACCTCCTGCACTCAAGAGATTTCCTCAATAAAATGTGGGTCCTCCGCAATTACCTGTCTGATATGAACCCGGCGGAAGCACTCGAATTTATGCGCGACAAGATGAATGGAACCCGCACCAATGAGGAGTTCCTGATCTCAATGAACAGCGAATAATTTTACTGCGAAAGCAGGAAAATTCTGTAGGGGAGGAGCCATGGCTCCTCCCTTTTACTTGGATGGCTCCTCCCTTTTACTTGGATGGCTCCTCCCTTTTACTTGGATGGCTCCTCCCTTTTACTTGGATGGCTCCTCCCTTTTTCTTGGATGGCTCCTCCCTTTTACTTGGATGGCTCCAATGCTTCATTGGGAG
>CAIXHD010000132.1 GCA_903919065.1 uncultured Bacteroidota bacterium | reverse complement strand
CTTGGCACCAGACGCGACATCCCCATAAATCAGCCATTCATGGCACTTCCCGTTGTTCTTTCGCCTGATTTTAATGCCCCGGTGATAGCCAGCACTCAATTACCAAGCGCTACAGTCGGATTGAACTATCAGGAACAGATGGTTGCTTCAGGAGGGTCGGCACCGTATAAATGGCATTCCCTTGAGGATTCCTTTACCGAAGGACGGTTTAACGCATCTATGCCGTCGACCATCGAGAATAAAATATTACCGGAAGGGGCAAATTTCGACAAGAGAACCGTCGCCTTGCCTTTCGACTTCCCCTATCATGGTGAATCATACCGCGAAATGACCATCAATTCAAAAGGCGGGATCATCTTTATTCAAAATAGCCTCTCTATTCCCTACGGTATAGATTTGCGGGAAATGCTCGGATTAAACACGGCAATTTTTCCTTTTTACAGCACCGAATTCAAGTATACCGATTACCTCGACGGAGTTTATTACACCTCAAATGCGGCCGAAGTCACGGTTTTCTGGAATGCTTCCATAATCAACAACGGACAAACATCGGATGTGAATTTTGCCGCTAAACTTTTTCCTGATGGGCTGATTGAATTCTATTACGGAGATTTTCAAAATAAGATTTCAACTCCGTGTCTGATAGGCCTAACTGGCGGGAGTCGCGAGCAATCCTATTATCCTGATGTAAACGCAACCGGAATAACCCAAGGGTTGAATATCCGTTTTCAAAGACCAGCCCTCCCGGAGGAATTCAAGCTTTCTGCAGATGGAATCCTGAGCTGCAAACCGCTTCAATCAGGAAAAACATGGAGTATCCCGGTTTATGTTGAGGATTACCAGGGGTTGAGGTCATATAAAGACTTAAATTTATCTACTCAGTCAACCAATACCGATATCACAGAACTTTCTTCACCTGAAATTCTGATCTATCCTAATCCTGTAAATGGCCGGACGTACATTCAGGTCGAGAGCACGACATCTGGCAATATCGATTTAAATATCATTGATTTAACAGGAAAAAAGGTTTTATCCGGAAGTCATTTCATTAACGCAGGAAGGACCATTATTACCATTGATGTGGATGCAAGCCTGAGTCCGGGTATTTATATTCTGCAGATTACCGGACTAACAAGTTACAGGTCGAGGATCTACTTAAGCAATCGTGCGGGATAAAATCGGTTGTTTAAAATCCAGCCCTTGCCTTCAACAGTGCCATAAATGTCAGTGCCGGCTTTTCTGATCAGCAGGTCATCAATTGTAATGTCGTGTTTAATTTTCCCCGGATAGATAGCGAATCCAACTGATTCACCGGCAGCAACCGGAAAAGTGAACTCCATTAAACCCCAGTTACCATCAATCTGCTTCAAATATCGGCCCCATATATTCCGATCATATCGGGTAACATTCTGATTACTATCAAGATTATCTATCTCCAGATCGATCCGGGGCATATTATCATCCCGAATATTTTTCACCCAGAAAGAAACAGTTATTTCACCGGGGGTCAAATTTCCCGGAAGTTTCTCGTTTAAGAACCGGCCTGTGGTTTTCCAGGGAATTACCATTGTTCCGGGATTAAGGTATCCTGAATCTGCATTCAATTCCGAGAAATCCCTATAGATATAAGTCACTGAAGAATCCGGCATAAAGAATTTTTTACCATCAAAAAGGGCCGAGGGATTTTTGGATTCATACATTGCTTTAGCGTGCTCACTGGTCAGCTTGCGAAGTGTATCAAGAGATATTTCGCCGAGATTATACCATTGTCCGGGAGAAGTGATGCGACGGGTATGCTGAAGAATCATCTTCTCTCCGGGTCCGAGCCGATCGCACTCGGCAGATAGAACCAATATCGGTTTTGATGATTTCAGATCATTTAAGAGTTCCGGTTCACGATAGGGCTCCCAAATCATCTCCAACGCTTTATAGGTCTGCGATAATGAGGTGCGGCCCATCATTACGGCATGCAATGGCAGTCCGGTTTTCAACGAAACTTTAAATGATTCGGCATCGATACGGCAATCCGATTCCAGCCAGATATTCTCTGAACCGATATGAAAGTACGGAAGTGAAATTATGGACTGATATTTTGAAGCATCAATTTGCTTTACCCATTGATTCTGAGGCAAAGTATTCTTAAAATCAAGAAATTCCGGGTTCTTTTTATTTAGCCACGGGTAAATAAATTTCATGTTCACATGTGCTTCAGTGAGCAGTGTCAAGAAAGTCAGTGCAATTAATACCCAAGGCACTACTTTATTTTTCCTGCTTTTAAAAAACTGCCAGACCGAATAAAAAGCCAAAATATTCATTGAATAATAAAATACCCAGGCAAAACGACCGACCCCACGCATTTGCCTGACCGGACCGATGTAATCAATGATTCCTTCCAGACCAAGGATAAAAGGAATACCAAATGAATAGAGGAGAATCAGGAAAGAGCCCCAGAAGAGGAAAGTCAGGAATAGATTATTGTCGTACATCCATCCTGTGCGGAACCTGCTTTTAAACAAACGGGGAAATACCCTGCCGAAAAAGATTGCACATGCCAGTGTAGCAACCGCCCCGACATAGGCAAATCCCTCCCAGTTAATATATTTGTAGTTAATGATCTTGTGCAGAAATGCCCCGTAATGGCGGTCGGCCGGCAGGAAAACACTTTCCGCATAAGCCCTGTAGTAAAGAAAACCGTATGGGTATTTGCTCCTGTCAAATGCAACCATCGAAATATTAACCAAAAGCTCTATAATAATTATCGGCAGTACCAGCTGGATAATTACATGAGGAAGCCATGTTTTCCATTTGCCGAAAATTTCCCGGT
>CAIXHD010000131.1 GCA_903919065.1 uncultured Bacteroidota bacterium | reverse complement strand
CTAAGGCGTATCGGGGTATCCCTGGAAGATGCCGTGGAAATTACCGGATTCGGACATGCCGTTGCAGATATCACAAAGAAACCAACTGACCCAACTGAATTAAGCACTGGAAAGCTGGCTGCAGAAAAGGCTCTTGCTATGGCTGAAATCGGAATCAACCAGGTGGGTACCGTGGAAACTCACGATTGCTTTACCATAGCAGGAATCCTTGGTGTGGAGGCACTCGGATTGGCGAAAAAGGGCGAAGGTCCGGATTATGTGCTGGCGGGCGAAACATCCCGAACGGGTGAAATGCCTTTCAATACCACCGGCGGACTAATCGGCTGGGGACATCCAACCGGCGCCACAGGTGTGCACATGGCTGTGACACTGTGGGAACAGCTTACTGAAAAAGCAGGCAATGCACAGATCAGTCTGAGGCAGGCCAGGCCATACGGACTCTCCCTGAATATGGGCGGAGATGATAAAACACAAGTCTCAATAGTTTATAAGCGTGGGGAATAGGGTAACCAAATTATTCGGAATCCGCTACCCTGTGATTCAGGGTGGAATGGTTTGGTGCAGCGGCTGGCGGCTTGCTTGGGCAGTCAGCAATGCCGGCGGTCTGGGGCTGATTGGCTCCGGATCCATGCATCCCGATGTTCTCCGCGATCATATCCGAAAATGCCGGAAAGCCACTGAAAAGCCTTTCGGAGTGAATATTCCTTTGCTCTATCCGCAGATTGATGAAATTGTTGGAATTGTTATTGAAGAGAAAGTGCCGGTCGTTTTCACTTCGGCTGGAAGTCCGTCGAAATATACAAGCCGGTTAAAAGATAACGGCATCCTCGTAGCTCACGTGGTATCGAACCTGAAATTTGCACTGAAATCTCAGGACGCCGGTGTGGATGCCATCGTTGCTGAAGGATTTGAGGCTGGCGGACATAACGGCCGCGAAGAAACCACCACCTTAACACTGATTCCGCTCATTAAAAAAAATATCGATCTGCCATTGATTGCTGCGGGAGGTATTGCCGGCGGTGAATCCATGGTGGCTGCATTTGCTCTGGGGGCTGAGGGAGTTCAGCTGGGAACAAGATTTGCCGTATCTGAAGAGTCGTCGGCCCATCCGGCATTCAAACAATATATCCTCAGCGCTGGTGATGGGAATACCGCACTGTCACTGAAAAAACTGGCTCCGGTACGTTTGATGAAGAACCATTTTTGGGAGCAGGTCCAGGAACTCGAGGAACGGGGCGCTTCGGTTGAGGAGTTGAATGCATTGCTTGGCAAGGGCCGGGCAAAAATGGGAATGTTCGAGGGCGATCTGATCGAAGGTGAACTGGAGATTGGCCAGGCGGCTGCGCTCATCAAGGAAATTCAGCCGGTATCCGTTATAATAAATGAAATTATTGAAGAGTTTAATCAAGCAGCAGCTGGCCTGTCAAAACTAAAATTCTGATCCGGATGACAATAAATGTTCCTGTATATCACCCAATAAACCATGTCAGAATTCTGACGGCTACCTCTTTGTTCGATGGTCATGATGCCACCATAAATATCATGCGGCGCATTATTCAGGCTTCCGGTGCCGAGGTGATCCATATCGGTCATAACCATTCGGCTAAAGAGATTGTTCAGGCTGCAATACAGGAAGATGTTCATGCCATAGCCGTGACTTCCTATCAGGGTGGTCATATGGAATTTTTCAGATACCTCCAGGACCAGTTGCGTGAACGTAATGCTTCTCATATCAGGATATTCGGCGGTGGCGGCGGGGTAATACTGCCGGATGAAATCGCCGAACTTCATCAATATGGAATTGCCCGCATTTTTTCTCCTGATGATGGTCGCGAGATGGGTTTGCAGGGCATGATCAACTATCTGCTGAAGGAATCGGATTTTCCTTTAAGCGGTGGAGTGGAGGCTGATCATGTTACATTGGATTTATTGAAAAAGCATGATCACCGGGTTATTGCCAAATTGATTACGCTGGCTGAAAATGAAGCAGAAAAGTATTCCGCATCCTTTGGAATAATCAGCGACCTAGCTGAAAAATCAACAACTCCGGTCATTGGAATAACCGGTACCGGGGGATCCGGAAAATCATCGACCGTAGATGAAATTGTGCTACGGTTCCGCGAACATTTTCCGGATAAAACTTTGGCCATCATATCGGTCGATCCCTCCCGTCGGAAAACTGGCGGAGCCCTATTGGCCGACCGGATCCGAATGAATGCGATCGGTCACACATCGATATATATGCGCTCGATGGCCACCCGTCAATCCAACCTCGCTCTTTCAAAATATGTCCGCGATGCACTGAATATAGTCAAGGCCGCCGGCTTCGATCTGATCATTCTTGAGACCAGCGGTATCGGTCAGTCGGATACGGAAATTATCGATCACAGCAACTTTTCGGTTTATGTGATGACCCCGGATTACGGCGCCGCCACTCAGCTGGAAAAGATTGATATGCT
>CAIXHD010000130.1 GCA_903919065.1 uncultured Bacteroidota bacterium | reverse complement strand
TTAAGGCGTTGGCTGTTAATGCGATAATGGGGATGTCCCCGCTGATTTCACTTCGGATGATTTTTGTTGCGGTGATGCCGTCCATCATCGGCATCTGGACGTCCATTAATATGAGGTCGAACCGGTTGGACGTCATCTGGTCGATGGCTTCCTGGCCGTTATTGGCCTCCGTAATGGCAATCCCGTGGATCTTCAGAACGGTTCTAACCACCAGCCGGTTCAAAGGGTTGTCCTCCACCAGAAGGATTTTTTTGTTTCGAAGGATTTCCGGGTCCGTGTGGACCTCCGCACGGGTGGGCAGGTCGCTGGCCAGACCGATTGGCAACCGAAGAAAGATATGAACTTTTGTCCCGCGGTTTTTCTCACTTTCGATGTGCATGGTACCCTCCATCAGGGTGGTAAGCTGTTGCGTGATCGCCATTCCAAGCCCGGTTCCGCCATATTTTCTGGCGTTGTTGGCATTTTCCTGAGTGAATTTCTGATAGATGTTTTCCAGGAATTTTTGGTCCATCCCAATTCCGGTATCTTCGATGGTGATCACCAGCTCCTGTTCTGACTGGCTTGACCCGATGACCTTGCACATCATGCTAACCTTGCCGGTTTCCGTGAATTTTATCGAATTGCCGATAAGGTTGAGCAGGATCTGGTTGATCCGGTATGGATCACCGATTAAAATGGGTGCGACGTTTTGGTCGATGTCGATTTCAAAATCAAGGCATTTTGATATTGCTTTCGGTCCAAGGATGGTTTCAACCTGCCTGAACAGGGGCCTGAGATCAAACCCGATTTTTTCGATGGGCATTTTTCCTGCTTCGATCTTTGAGAAATCGAGGATATCGTTGATGATGACCAGAAGATTATCTGAAGCGGTGTTGATGGCGTTCACGAATGACTCCTGCTTGCTGTCGAGGCCGGTTTTGAGCAGTTGCCTGCCCAAACCATGGATGGCATTCATGGGAGTCCGGATCTCATGGCTCATGTTGGCCAGGAATACCTCTTTGGCATAGGCAGTTTCCTCGGCATGCAGCCTGGCCTCAGTGAGGTTTTTCTCCAGGTCTTTTTGCATGGTGATGTCGAGGTGGATACCGATGGATCCGTTTATCCTGCCATCATCGCTATACACCGGCGCGCCGCTGATGAGCCACCATTTGTCGTCACCGTTCCGGGTGGTCACTACCACCTCATAGGCATCGTAAATTCCTCTCGACCGTTCGCGATTCTTGTCAAGGATGATATTCCGGTCGGTTTCGTTATCCCGCATCAGGATATCCTCGGCGACAACCCCGGCAAGCTCATCGGTGCCGTAGCCCGACATCCGACAGAAACTCTGGTTGGCATAGGTGATCCGGCCCTCCAGGTCCACTTCGAGGAGACCGATGTTCATGTTCTCGATGATCCGGGTGTATTTCTCCTCACGCTGTTTCAGCAGAAGCTCGGCATTTTTCCGAACGGTGACATCGGCATAATTCCAGAGGTGGCCCTGGTAGTTGCCATCGAGGAAAACGGGAATGTAATCGCGGGTAAAACAGCGGCCGTCGGCCAGCCAGAGCTCTTCCCCGATGGTCAGTCTGCGGTGTTCCAGGAGGGTGCCGATCCCTTCAACAAACCGGTCGGGTTCGGCAAACAAATGCTTTGTCTGCTCGGCCGACTCGGAGCAATCCCAACCGATCATTGACACCGGATCGGCGGGTATGCAGAATATCTCGCAGAATTCCTTGTTAACGAGAAGGATACGTCGATTCTGGTCCTCAACCAAAACTCCCGTATGGAGGGCCATGATCAGCGTCTTCAGCCGGTCTGTCAGACCGGTGAGCTCCCTGACCTTAGTCTCAGCCTCCAGGCGTGCGGCCCTTTCCAGCTCCAATTCTTTCTTGATTGCTATCAACTCCTCCATCATGGTAATCGATGAAATTATCTGCCAGGTTGGTTGCTGGCCCGCCTTTTTTTATCGTACAAAGGTAGATTTAATTCCATCCTGATGGTGCCGGCAAAATGAGCCACCGGATGGCAAAAAACTTTCGAATTCGCCGGATCAGCATCCCTGGAAAACAAAAAAGCCGGCCACCTGTTGGTGCCGGACTTTTTTGTGGAGACAAACGGAATCGAACCGTCGACCTCTTGACTGCCAGTCAAACGCTCTAGCCAACTGAGCTATGCCCCCAAAATCGGACTGCTAAAATAGTGCTTTTTCCCTTTTAAGCTAACAACCGGATCGATTTTTTTTAATCGGATCAATGTCGTAGTGGTTTTTAGCACTCCTCCCGGCCGGTTTTGAGATGACCCTCAGGTTCCGTACTTTTGCCTCCGTGAAAAGTGAAAACGGATTTCTGACGGAATCGGGTAAGCCCGAAGTTGCGGTGCTGGTTGGGGTGATAAACCGCATTCAGACTCCCAAGATTGTGGATGAGTACCTTGACGAACTGGAGTTTCTTGCCGAAACAGCCGGTGCTGCCTGTATAGCGCGATTTGTTCAGAAGGTGGAAACCAATCATCCCGGAACCCTCATCGGAAAAGGCAAACTTGAGGAGATCAGTGCTTTTGTGGCCGATAATGAGGTAGATATGGTCATTTTCGATGAAGACCTTACCCCGACACAACTACGAAATATAGAGGCAGCCGTTAACGTGCGCGTCCTCGACCGGACCAATCTTATCCTGGATATTTTTGCTCTCCGTGCCCAGACTGCCTACGCAAAAGTGCAGGTTGAGCTGGCTCAATATCAATATTTATTACCCCGGTTATCCGGCTTGTGGACCCACCTTGAGCGCCAGCGCGGAGGGATCGGTTTGCGTGGTCCCGGTGAAACAGAAATAGAGACTGACCGACGGGTGATCCGCGATAAAATATCGCAATGTAAGGAGCAGCTTGGTAAAATCGACCGGCAAATGGCTATCCAGCGTAAGAACCGGGGAAAAATGGTTCGCGTGGCACTTGTCGGATATACCAACGTTGGTAAATCAACCCTGATGAACCTCCTGGCCAAATCAGAAGTGTTTGCTGAAAATAAACTCTTTGCCACCCTCGATACCACAGTCCGGAAAGTTGTGGTGGAGAACCTGCCGTTCCTGATCAGCGATACCGTGGGATTTATCCGCAAACTGCCTCATCATCTGGTGGAATCGTTTAAAAGTACCCTCGACGAGGTGCGCGAATCTGACCTTTTGCTGCATGTCGTGGATATCAGTCATGCGGGGTTCGAAGATCAGATTGAGGTGGTTACCCAGACACTCGATGAACTGGGCGTTTCAACAAAACCCATGATCCTGGTGTTTAATAAAATGGATGCATTTTCCTATGTACCCAAGGATGAGGATGACCTTACCCCTGTGCTCCGGGAAAATATCAGTCTGAATGAATTAATGAATTCGTGGATGGCAAAAAATAATAATCCTTGTATATTTATCTCGGCAAAGGACAAAACCAACATTGATGCGCTTAAAGAGATGCTCTATGAGAAAGTCAGTGAAATCCACACAACAAGATACCCATACCATGATTTTCTATATTAAAAAAGTGCTCCGTTACGGCTTTTTGCTCATCTTTTTTGCCTTGCTGCCTGCAACAGGCTGCAAAAATCACCCGGCACCCACTGCTGCAGAGGGTGAAATGGAGGAAGATGTATATGTGCCCATTGTCAGGGAGAAAATGAAATTTGCGGAGATGACGCCCAAAAAGGCCGCTCTGGCAGGAAGCCTTAAGCAATATTTCGGGCAGTTGAAGAAATCGGGATTTAATGGTACTGTATTGTTTGCTGAAAATGGTGAAATCGTTTACAGCGAAGCCATTGGATATGCCAATCTGAAAACTAAAGAACCTCTGACCATGGAATCGTCTTTTCAGCTGGCTTCCGTCTCTAAGCCAATCACCTCCCTGGCCGTGCTGATTCTTAAGCAGGATGGCAAGATCGGACTCGATGATTCGGTGAGTAAATATATTCCAGACCTTCCCTATCCGGGGATAACGATCCGACACCTTTTGGCTCACCGCAGCGGCTTACCTAATTATATGTATTTCGCTGAGCAGGATTGGTTGAATAAGGAGATTCCGATTAAAAACCAGGACGTGATCGACCTGATGGTTCAACATCAGTATAAGCCTTATTACCTGCCCAATAAGAGGTATAATTACTGCAATACCAATTACGCATTGCTGGCCAGTATTGTAGAAAAAGTATCAGGAATGAAGTTCGAGGATTTTGTTCAAAAGAGGATTTTTAATCCATGCAAAATGGCCAACAGCCGGATTTATAATAAAAATGTTTCCCCGATCAACGTAAATTCCGTCATTGGTTACCCAAGCAGCCGCTCAGAAGCTGAAAATACTTTTCTGAATGGCGTGGTGGGTGACAAAGGAGTTTACTGCTCCGCTTATGATTTGCTGATGCTCGATCAGGCCCTCTATACCGATAAGATTATTACCGAAGCCACACGCAAAGAGGCATTCACCCCACAACATAAAGACCTGCATATCAATGATAATTACGGATTAGGCTGGAGGCTCGATCTATCCCAATCATTTAATCAGGCAATTTATCATACCGGCTGGTGGAGGGGATTCAGAACCTACTTTATCCGGGAAACCGGTGAAAAACGAACCATTATTGTGCTTTGCAATACCCCGAGAGCCAGCAAGTTTAATACCCGTGATCTGAGAGAGCGGTTTTAAGGCAGAAGGGCAGGAGGCAAAAATATTAATAGCCCTGGGTTTTAACCCGGGGTTTATTATGGGTGCCATCCCCCCCCGGGTTGAAACCCGCGGCTATTAATACCTAAGCCTTGCGCCTTGAGCCTTATTTCACCATCCCTAGCAGATCAAATTCCCAGAATTCTCTTCAGTTCCGCGCATTCAGCCGGATCTGTGACTGTCCAGTCGAAATAATATTTTGTCCCGGAGTCTGATTCCTCATCTCTGAACATAACGGCAACTATCCAAGAACGCTCATCACCCTGCGGATACTCCTTGTCATTGTTATAAATAATTTTTGCTGGCCAGGGTTCTATGAATTTTGATGGATCTCCAGGCAAAATAATAATTCCACCGGTAACATCGAAAACCTCTTCATCCTCAAAACCTGGCCATAACATTATTGCACTGAAATCAGGTATTGAGGCCCCATCCAGTACAATGCCGTCACAGAGATTCAATTTGAGGTTTACAGGAAAGGAAGTTTCTGCCTCTTCCTGATCGGGGAAGTCAAAATTCACAGCCCAAAAATAATCATCACCCTGCTGTTGTGCATTAACCAGGCTTTTCCCATAAAAACGCGATTTATAATTTGTTTGCCGCAATCTGATTCTTACACGTTCTTGCAGAATAGGGTTATCTGTCAGTCCATTTACCCAGATGGTCCCTTGGTTACCTGTTAAAGTTGACCTGAACCTCTCTTTTTCCTTCTTTTTTTTGTTGTTGGCTCCGTCGCGCACCACAGTGAGCCGAAAATTTGTTTCCTCGAGATTCGTCGCGGAAGTCCAATCGATCCTCATTTTTTTCGGTAAGGATGATCTGAAGGTGAATACAAGATCCTGAAGAAAGTTTTCATCACGTCCCTTCAAGGGTGATATAATTTTCCTGATCACCAGCCCGCCTTCCGATTCCAACACTTCACCGCTTCCTCTGTAATTCCAGGTGCCTGTTGCGCGGTCAAATCCATAGGACGGAATAATGTCTCCGGCTTTGACCGGTACGCCGGTTTCGGATTCTGAATCGGACATTAATTTTGTAACCACACTGACTTCCCTTCCAGTAACTGATGCAGCGATTTTTCCATTGGCATCCTGAATTTTTACATTCTGGTAACCAACAGGTTCGGTCATCAATGACTGTGTTCCCTGATTTGTAATCAATGGCTGGTCAAGTCCCGGCATCGCCTCAAATCCAACAGTATCGTCACCATCGACAGTCATTATCCTGGCTGAAAGCACCCCGGACAGGGGTGCGCCGTTCTCATCCTTGAGAATGGTTCCGGCAGGAATCTCAAGTTCAGCCTCTTTGTTTGATGAGGACAGGGTAAAGGCACCGCTGACCTCTCCGGTTGAGGTAGCTTCCCCTACGTTTTGAAAAGTTTCAATGGTAATCCCCGAGGGAGGGCTGGAAAGGTTAATCAGCAGCACTTCAAAAGTTATGGCTCGCTCCCCGGTAAGCTCAATAGTAGTTGTGCTCTCCAGATACTTGCCCGACCGGGTCCGTATCGTTACGGTGGCCGGATTCTCGGGTGTGGGCACCGGGATGTAAGGGTTCAGTGCGAGGGTAAAAAATCCAAAACGCAGAGCCAGCGACTTGGTATATTCCCCATCGGTGTTGACGATCAAATTGCTGGTGGAACTGCTGATGTCAACCGCAAAGTCGGCATCGCCCGACAGGCCAATGACCTTCCCGGTTGCAGCATCCAAATACCTGATGCTGAAGTAGGAATTGAAGATGCTTAAGTCGGCGGATAGTTGCAGGTCATCCTGCTTCAGGGAAAAGGGCTCGCATGCCGGTGTCATTAAAACCGTGATCAGCGAAAGCCCGATTAATATATTTTTAGGGTTCATTATTGCGTTAGGATTAAAGGATTCGATAGGTTAGCTGAAAGTTGAGAGCCGGTGCTTCCTCGACAGGGTATTCCCAAAAGCCAAACCGAGGTAAGGCGAGACGGGCATGCCAAGGGTCAGCTCCGCATCCAGGGTCCCGACATCAGCTGTCGGAATCATCAGGTCGCCGAAGGGCATATCATGATCAGGGAAAAGAAAATCATTCGGGTCTTCACGGCGGTAACTTTTTTAATTGGTTGATTTAAACTTGAACAAGCCTATTAATGAATAGTTATTGCCAGACCGATGTTTAATTTATTCCCAGTACACTCTTCAGTTCCGCGCATTCAGCCGGATCTGTGACTGTCCAGTCGAAATAATATTTTGTCTCCGAGCCTGATCCCACAATTCTGAACTGATCGGCATTTACCGACTCAAGCTCACTACCGGTCGGATACACTTTGGTATTTTTGTAGATGATTTTTACTTTCCAGGGTGCAGTTATTTTTGTGGGATCCGCAGGCAAATTCATGATTCCCCCAGTAACATTGATAACCTGCTGCCCAGCATACCCGGGACCTGAGATGGTTACACTGAAATCAGGTATTTTGGCCCCATCCAGCACAATTCCTCCACAGAGAATTAATTTGAGGTTTACCGGATATTCCACTGCTTCATTTCCAGGATTGGAAGGACTGAATGCCAGATTCCAGCGATATTTACCATTGCTTTCAGCGCTGCGTAATATTAACTTATTACTGGAATAAAAAGAATTACTAGTTACTTTAAGCCTCACGTAATCCCCTGAATTTGGTTTTCTTGGCATACCTTTTAACTGAATAGTCCCTGCTCCACCATTCAAACTTGTTGCAATAGATTTATTTATAACTTTATACTTCTTTATTTTACTTATGCCAACTTTGATTCTTGCATTAGCGTTCTCGAAAGCCACGCTGGAAGTCCACTTGATGTCAAGTTTACGCTTCGCTTCTTTTCCGACGGCGACTCTAAATGTTCGGCGATTACCTGATCCCCCTTTCAAGGGGGCAATGGCTGTCCGGATCACCAGACCGTTTTCCGATTCCATTACTTCCCCGATACCGGCGTAATTCCAAATGCCTGATTCGCTGTCAAACGTATAAGCCGGAATCTTATCCCCGACATTAATGGTGTCTTCTGCTTCAGGATCCAAATCACCTGCCTCCAGTTTTGTTACTATTTGCACCTCTCTGCCAGTGGCGGATGCAGCGATTTTACCGGTAGCATCCTGAATTTCAACATCCATGTTACCCAATGGGTCCGTCATCTCGGATTCGATACCTTCCTGAGTAAGTAACGGCTCGAAAAGGCCCGGCATTGCTTGATATCCTATTGAGTCGTAGGCGTCAACTGTTATCATCCTTGCCGAAAGCCTTCCGCTCAGGGGTGCGCCGTTCTCATCCTTGAGAATGGTTCCGGCAGGAATCTCCATGGATGCCGATTCATTTGATGCGGCAATGGTAATGGCACTGCTGACCTCTCCGGCTGCTGAGGCTTCCCCGATGTTATTGAAAGTTTCAATTTTTATCCCCGAGGGAGGGTTGGAAAGGTTAATCAGCGGCACTTCAAAAGTTATGGCTCGCTCCCCGGTAAGCTCAATAGTAGTTGTGCTCTCCAGATACTTGCCCGACCGGGTCCGTATCGTTACGGTGGCCGGATTCTCGGGCGTTGGCACCGGGATGTAAGGGTTCAGTGCGAGGGTGAAAAATCCGAAGCGCAAAGCCATCGACTTGGTATATTCCCCATCGGTGTTGACAATGAGGTTGCTGGTGGAGCAGCTGAGGTCAACCGCAAAGTCGGCATCGCCCGACAATCCAATGACATTTCCGGTTGCAGCATCCAAATACCTGATACTGAAGTAGGAGTTGAAGATACTTAAGTCGGCTGATAGTTGCAGGTCATCCTGCTTCAGGGAAAAGGGCTCGCATGCCGGTGTCATTAAAACCGTGATCAGGGAAAGCCCGATTAGTATATTTTTAATTTTCATGATTGCTTTGGGATTAAAGGATTCGATAGGTTAGCTGAAAGTTGAGGGCCGGCAGCCAGGAGTATTGCTTAATGGCATCGGTGATGGTCGTTTCGTTGTATTCGCTGCCCAATGGTCCGACCACTCCAACACCGTCAAGTGCGAGTTTGGCCCCGCCATGGTAGAGGGCGCCCAATTCAAAATTGAACGAGAGCCGGTGCTTCCTCGACAGGGTATTCCCAAAACCCAGGCCAAGGTAAGGCGAGACGGGCATGCCAAGGGTCAGCTCCGCATCCAGGGTCCCGACATCAGCTGTCGGAATCATCAGGTCGCCGAAGGGCATATCACTCAGGGAGGATAAGGCGAATGAGATTCGGGTGTTGTTCTGCAGTATCCCTGCGGTAATATGGATGCCGTTTTTTACCAGGTAATAATCAGCGAGGAAAGATGATCCTCCTAACCTGATATTAGCGTCAGCCTTAAGATCATACCCCTGAATTCCGGGTTCCAGGGAATAGGGGATGGTGAGGGTTGTGTACCCCAGCCTGAGGTTCAGCCGATCGCCGAAACCTTTAACAATCTCCAGGCCCACTCCATTGAGTCCGGCTTTTAGCCCCACACCCCACAGGTCCATGGGGCCATAAGCCTTTACTTCTTCAACAGTTTTCTTGGCTGCTTCATCCTGACTGTACGACTGCAAAGGCAGGCATATCATGATCAGGGAAAAGAAAATCATTCGGGTCTTCACGGCGGTAACTTTTTTAATAGGTTGATTTCCAATAATACAACCCTACTAAAAAAAAGTTTATGCAAGCCTGATTTTTTTTGCCTGCCTTCCTGCCTTTTTGCCCTACTGCCCAATAAGCGCCTTATTTTACCATCCCTTGCTTCAGCAGATATTCCGCAATCTGTATCGCATTAGTTGCAGCACCCTTACGGAGATTGTCAGATACAATCCAGAGGTTCAAACATTTTTCACGTGATTCATCGCGACGGATTCGTCCGACAAATACTTCATCGCGGCCGTTGGCGGTGAGGGCCATCGGATATTCTGATTTTGCAGGATTATCCACAACCACGCATCCTGGTGCTTCGGTCAGGATTTTACGCACATCAGCTATTTCATATTCTTTGTGGAATTCAATGTTGACTGATTCGGAGTGACCCCCGGTAACCGGTACGCGAACAGTGGTAGCTGTAGCCATGATGTAGTTGTCGCCCAGGATTTTACGGGTTTCATTTACCATTTTCATCTCCTCTTTCGTATACCCGTTATCGGTAAAAACATCGCACTGCGGAATGCAATTGCGGTAAATCTGATGTGGATAGGCGCGATCGATGTCAGGTAGAGACGGATAATTATCCGCCTCTACAGATGCCCGTTCCTCATTCTCCAGTTGACGCAATGCTTTAACTCCCGTGCCCGTAACCGACTGATACGTGCTGATCACCAGTCGCGCAATACCATATGCCCTGTGCAAAGGCGCAATAGCAACAAGCATCTGAATAGTGGAACAGTTTGGATTGGCAATAATAAGATCATCCGCAGTAAGTTCATGCGCATTGATTTCAGGAATCACGAGCTTTTTAGTCGGATCCATACGCCAGGCCGAAGAGTTGTCAATGACAAAAATACCTGCGGCAGCGAATTTAGGAGCCAGCTCGAGTGAGGTGTTTCCACCGGCGGAAAAAATGGCAATCGCGGGCTTCATCTTAATGGCCTCATCAGCAGATACAACGGTGTATTCCTTATTCTTGAAGCTTACCTTTTTACCCACCGACTTTGCCGAAGCAACGGGTATAAGTTCAGTAACCGGGAAGTTTCGTTCTTCCAATACCTGGAGCATTTTCGTCCCAACGAGGCCTGTGGCACCAACAACTGCAATTTTCATCTAATTTTTTTTCCAAAAGGTGATTAAAATGACATCTATATAGGGCGACAAATATAATACACATGAACAGTATATTTATTACAAGCCTGATTCTGATCTCTGAGATCATGTTCGATCCTGATCCACAAGTCGGACTTCCTCCTTTTGAGTATGTTGAGTGGTATAATCCCGGTGCCGATACCATTGACCTCACGGGTTGGCAATGGATGGTGGGCGATAAAGTTCGCCGGCTATCCGGGGGTCATATCAATCCCGGTGGATATGTAATTGTGTGCTCCCCATCGGCCGCCAGTGCCTTTCGTACGTTCGGCGACGTGGTTGCATTGGAATCATTTCCCTCTCTTCGCAATTCGGGAGACAGGCTGGTTCTTCTTAATCCTGAAGGTATTGCGGTACATACTGTCGATTATTCGCCCGATGCTTTTACCGATGCACTAAAGGCAAACGGGGGTTGGTCGCTCGAGCTGACCGATCCGATCAATTATTGCAATGCTTTAGCCTGGCAGCCATCAGTTGATCCGGCCGGAGGTACTCCCGGAAAGGCAAATTCGCAGTCGATCGAAGTGCCGGAAACCGATGTTTCGATGTTGCTCCGTGCAGGTGGTTATGACGACCAGCGGTTCTTTCTGATGTTCTCCGGAATTCTGGATCCTGCCAATTCCATGAATAATTATTCCTGTTTCCTGATGCCCGGGGAGATAATTGTTACTCCTGCAGCTCCTCCGGAATATGGGTTTCCCGGTCTCTTTTTTCAAATTCCGGCAGGATTGGATCCGGGAATGATTTACACACTGGAGGTGAATGGCAATGTAAAGGATTGTTCCGGCCGCAATGCTTTGGTTCGTCCTGTTTTACTCGGATTTCCCACGAAGCCAGACTCAGCCGACCTGATCATTTCGGAGGTGATGTTCGATCCGCTGGCCGGTCAATCAGAATTTGTGGAGATATTTAACCGGTCGCAAAAAGTGGTGGAGCTTAGTGGACTGATCCTTGCCCGTGCCGATGCAACTGGTAATATCATTGCCTTTTCCGATCAGCAGAACCTTTCCTACTGGCTGTTTCCGGGAGGTTACGCTGTTTTTACTTCGGATGCCCGAATGTTCATCAAATCATGGCCCGATTCTGATGCAGCTGCCACCGCCGGCCGGACCGATATGCCCTCGCTAACCAATGAGGAATCCATGCTGATCCTGATGGACGCAGGGCAACGGGTGCTCGACAGGGTGATTTATTCTCCCGATTGGCACTATGCCTATCTGGAGGAAACTAAGGGAGTTTCACTGGAGCGGATCGATTTTCAAACATCAGGAAGCAACCGGGAAAACTGGCTCTCGGCTTCGGCTGCCTCGGGTTTTTGCACTCCGGGAGCTAAAAATTCCACTGCTTTCGGACCGGAACCTGACTCAAAACAGCAATTCTGGCTAGACCCCACCGTTGGATATTCCTCCAATGCGAATGGGCCCGTTCAGGTAGCTGTCCGCTACCGGTTCGATGAGCCGGGCTGGTTTATCCGGGTGAATATTGTTACGAGCCAGGGATTGCCGGTGAAGGAGATTTTTCCTTTTGGAATGGCAGGAGCTGAGGGTACCATTATATGGGATGGTCTCGATACCGGCCAACGCATAGTGACTGATGGGATCTATCTGGTAGTGGCCGATTATTATCATCCCACTGGTAAAAAAGGCCGGTGGAAAAAAGCGTGCGCCGTGCTTCGTAACTACTGAACCAGCGCGAAGGAACGTGCCTCAGGATCCCAGGTTCCTGCGGCTGCTATGGCCGGCAGAATCTCTGACGGTGTACTGACAACAGTCCACATTTCGCGGTGCTTTGGTCCGAGAAAATGGTTTTCCAGCATCGCATCGAGCAGTTCTACAAGCGGATCATAATAGCCAAAGCTGTTGAGAACGATCATCGGTTTCGGGAACAGGCCAAGGCGCTTCAGACTGAGGGTTTCCATAAATTCCTCCATGGTTCCGCAACCGCCGGGGAAGGTGATAACGGCATCTACTTCGTGAATCATGGCTTCCTTTCGCTCAGCCATGGTTTCGGTGGTGATCATCTCACTGAGCTCTTCATGATGCCATTCTACCTCCTTCATGAAGCGGGGCATGATTCCTACTGTCCGGCCGCCAAACCTGTGCATTTCATCGGCCATGACGCCCATGAGGCCACTTTTACTTCCGCCGAAGACAAGGTCGATATGGTTTTCAGCTAATATCTTTGCAAACTCGCGGCCATGCTCCAGATATTTTTCGGGAGTCTTGTTGCTGGAGGCACAGTAAACGCAGATTCTGTTGTATTTCAGGTTGTCGGACATGGTCAGCTCAGGTAAGGTGATTCAACAATTACTCCTTTAAAGAGTTTGGCCATGTCGGCAGCTGCCCGGTTGGCGGCAATCTGTACATCCTCATGGGTATTTTCGGAAAAATTTCCCGGGATAGCGACGTTGGTGACTACGGAAACGGCAAAAACCGGCAAACTCATATGCCTGGCAGCCAGTACTTCCGGAATAGTCGACATGCCAATGGCATCAGCCCCGATCATCCGGTAGTGGGTATATTCAGCGGGGGTCTCAAAACTGGGACCGGGGTTGCCCAGGTAAATCCCCTGGTGGAGCCTGATGCCGATTTTTGAGGCTACGGAATGCGCGATCCGGATCAGGCTTTTGTCGTACGGCTCACTCATATCAGGGAACCGCGTGCCCAGTTCATCGATATTTTTTCCGCGTAAAGGGCTCTCGGGAAAGAAATTGATATGATCGCGAATGACCATGATCTCACCAACCTTATAATCAGGATTGATACCACCCGCAGCATTCGAAAGGAATGCCTGGCGGATACCCATGAGCTTGAGAACACGTAAAGGGAAAACCGTTTCAACCATTGAGAAACCCTCATAGTAGTGGAACCGGCCCTGCATGGCGACAACGGGTTTTTCCGCCAGGTGACCGAAAATCAGGTTACCCTGATGCCCTTCCACTGTGGTTACCGGAAAGTTTGGGATCTCGGTGTAAGGAATCGTATCTGTAATTGATATGTCGTTAATCAGGTTGCCCAGACCCGTGCCGAGCACAATGCCCGTTTCCGGCCTGATGCTGGTTCGGCTGAGCAGGTAATCAGCGGTTTCCGAGAGCTTTTTCCACATATTGGTTGATTTTTTTTATTATTTCATTTTTCTCTGCAGCGTCCACCGGCGGTGGGGCCGGGATCCATTGAATCGGCAGTCCGCTGAGCTCCGGAAGCCTGGATAGTTTAACGTAATCTTTGCCGGTTGTGAGGATGATAAGCGACGGTTCGTTTTTTCCTTCCGGGTTTGCCGACTGGTATGAACGATAGATTCTGCCTATTTCCATCCCGTCAGGAGAGGTATACTCATGGTGATCGTTGAATTTCAGGTGGTGAGTGAGCCGCCCCGTTTTAGTGATCTCAGAAACCAATGCTTCCGGATGCGCAATGCCCGTAATCAAAAGGATCTTCGATTCGCCCGGGATCGGAGTAATGACCGTCTCCTTTTTTGTTTGAATGATAAGATCGGCCCTTTTCAATTCCGATAAGGATTCGCGTCTCAATCCTGCGGGCAGCAATGGTTCGCGGTGCATCGGCCGGTTGAAATTATCGAGTATGATTGAAAATCCCGGCTTCACTCTCCGATGCTGAAAACCGTCGTCCATTAATATAATATCAATCTTGCCATATTTCCCTGATTTCAGGATTTCTATTCCGCGTTTCCGGTTCCGGTCAACAGCAATAATCAGGTCAGGCAGTAACAGTTTCATCTCCAGCGGCTCATCTCCAACAGTCTCCGGCGTGGAGGCGCTGTCGACCACTTTAAACCCATCGGTTTTCCGGCCATAGCCACGGCTCAGGATGGCTACCTTGTATTTGCCTGAAAGTTCGCGGGCAATCCAGGTAACAACCGGAGTTTTGCCTGTTCCGCCGGCAATGATGTTGCCGACCACGATAACAGGAATATCAAAAGGATATGATTTCAGTATCGATTTGTCATACAGTAGGTTGCGTATACCGGTAATCAGCCCGTATACCCAGGAAAAGGGTGTTAGTAGTAGCCTGATAATCAATGTATATCGATTCTGAACGGCATACGTGCCTGAATGTTTCCTCCGGTCATGATCTCCTTGATTTCCCGGATAGCGGGGAATTCACGGGCCAGAATACTTTCGGTTGGGGAGGAACCACCACCGGTTAACTGTCCCAGAATCTGGCTGATTGGATTTTTCAATGCAGGAAGTTCCCTGATTTTCCAGGTGGTCAGTTTAGCTTCGGAAGCAGCAAGTTCAATGGCTTTCTGTATGCCACCGACCTCATCGATCAAACCCTTGTCTTTTGCGGTAACGCCAGCCCAGATGCGGCCCTGACCAACAGCGTCCACTTCGGCAGTGGTCATTTCCCGGGTTTTAGAAACATGCTCCAGGAAGTGATCGTAGGTCTGGTTGAGCTGTGCATCGAAAACGGCTTTTTCAGGATCGGTCATCGGGCGGAAGAGTGAGCCGGTACCTGCCAGTTTGTTGGTTTCCACTCCATCAAAAGTGATTCCGATCTTATCCGATAAAAGCTTCTGCATATTCGGGATCAGGCCAAAAGCACCTATCGATCCTGTTAATGAGGTATATCCGGCAACAATTTTCGTTCCCGGGGTTGCAATCCAGTAACCGCCTGATCCGGCCACGTCGCCCATCGATACAATAACAGGCTTTACAGCTGAGGTCAGTTCAACTTCGCGCCTGATAATTTCTGATGCAAGGGCACTGCCCCCCGGCGAATTGATGCGGAAAACGATGGCTTTGATTTTTGCGTCTTTCCGCGCTTTCGAAAAGGTTTCAGCCAGGTCGGTACCTATACTTTGACTTCCACCGGCTTCCATACCAATAGATCCTGTGCCGTAAATAATAGCTATACGATCCGGGGTGTATTCCTTGGTATTGACGGTGAGTGATAGTGAGTAATCTGTGATCGAAATGGTGCGGAGTTTTTCGGATCCGCTGAGACCTGATTTTTTAACCAGAATGGCATTTACCTGATCTTCATACAGAAGGCTATCGACGAGACCTGATTGCACAGCTGCATCCGGCGTTCTGGCCACCCATTCATCTGCCATCCTGTTCAGGTCGGCTACGGGAATTTTTCTTGTTTCACTGATTCCGGACAGCATCCTGGTCCAGACAGCATTCAGGTAGGCTGTCGTCTGCTCTTTGCTGTATTCGCTCATGGATTCCTGCAAAAAAGGTTCAACGGCTGATTTATAGCGTCCTTCACGAATCACCTGAACATCAACTCCGATTTTTTCGAGGGCTTTTTTAAAGAACATTATATCCGAGCGGAGACCGCGAAATTCCAGTGTTCCTTCGGGGTTCAGGTATATTTCATCGGCTACTGAGGCCAGGTAGAAACTCCCCTGCGTATAAATGGAGGAATAGGCATAAACAAATTTCCCCGACTTCTTAAATTCCGTCAGTGCCTCCCTGATTTCATCAATCGTTGAGATTCCCGGACTGCTAAGGCCGGTTTTCAGCAACACGCCTTTTATGGATGGGTCCTTGGATGCACGGTCGAGATTCCGGATGATGTCGTAAAATCCTATGGAGGATTCAATGGACATTGCCTGATAATCAATCAAATCAAGCGGATTTTCAATGGTCCGTTCCATTATTCTACGGTCCATGTCAAGTACCAGAATAGTATTGGGCCTGATCTTGACTTCCACCTCTTTGGAGGATAGAAGTGCTGAAACGCTTCCGAGGCCGATAAGGAAAATAACCAGGAGCGCTGCACAAATGGCCAGAAAACTGGCCAGGAAATATTTAAAGAAGCCTCTCATTTTGTTTTGAATTATCTGTGAATTACAAAAATAGGTTTTAAAGGTCTAATTTTGCGGGTCTATTTAATTTTCATGCAAGAACTTATTATCGGTCTGGGAAGTAATCTGGGTGATCGCCGGAAAAATATCGAAAAGGCGATAGCACTGATCGGAGAAAGAGTAGGAAGGGTAGTGGCGGTGTCGTCAATGGTGGAGACTGAACCCTGGGGTTTTGAATCAGGCAACAATTTCCTGAACTGCGCTATAATGATCCCTGACGAGCCGGTATCCGATCCTGAAAAAGAGCAGCCGGGAGGAGGAATATCGCGTCCGCATCAGATTATAAAGATTATGCAGGCCATCGAATCAGAGTTCGGGAGAATCCGAACCGGGGTCTACACCGATCGGACCATCGATCTGGATATTCTTTTTTATGGAGATGAAATCATTGATGTCCCGGAACTTACGGTGCCGCATCCAAAACTTCATGAAAGGGATTTTATCCTGATATCACTGATGGAATTGTGCCCGGACAAGGTTCATCCGATGATCGGTGAAACAATCAGAGAAATATATAACCATCGAAAGGGAGCTGAAATCCCTTGATAAACCTGATTGTAATGCCTTTTTTACCTAGAAGTGATCGGAGCCATCGCTGGTTTTGCTGCCGTATGCAAGGTCGCCGGCATCGCCTAATCCTGGTACGATATAGGATTTTGAGGTTAGTTCGTCATCAATTGCCGTTACCCAGATGGTGGTTTTTTTCATTGGTAGGTTTTTCCGCAGATATTCAATTCCCTCCTTGCTGGCAATAAGCGCTGCAATATGTACGTGCGTGGGAGTACCTTTTTCAAGTAAAGCCTTATATGCCAATAATATAGATGCACCTGAGGCTATCATTGGATCGCACAGTATTACCACCTTTTTATCTATGGAAGGAGAGGAAATATGCTCGAAACGGATACGAAAAGTTCCGTCTTTCTCGTAAACGCGATAGGCCGAGATAAAGGCATTTTCGGCCTGGTCAAAATAATTCAGAAACCCCTGGTGTATGGGCAGGCCTGCGCGCAGGATCGTAGCCAGAACGATGGGGTCCTTGGTCACCTGAACTTCAGCAGTTGCTAAAGGCGTGCGGACTTCGACCGGATGATAGTTGAGGGTTTTACTGATTTCATACGCCAGAACTTCGCCAACGCGTTCGAGATTTCTCCTGAACCGCATGGAATCTTTCTGGACCTTCTCGTCCCGGATCTCAACCATGAACTGGTTAAGGACAGAATTCTGATCGCCGAGATTGTTAATCATGATATCGGGTATTGGTAACGCCAAATTTACTAAAAGTTATTTTATGCGCCGGTTGGCCAGTTGTTTTAATGGCCATGGTAAACGGTTAATTCTAAGTGACGAATAAGTGCTTGGTGCAGTGCCAAATCCCTGATAGAAACGGGCTACTGATGGTATATCGGATCCCTCAAAATCCAGGGTGACCGGCAAGCCGGCGTGCAGATGTATATACCTGTCGATGAGGTAAAACATGGCCCTTGATTCACGGCCTTCCTCATTCAATGCCGGAGCCAGATAATAATGGAATGCCTTGTCCTGACCCATAAGGGCAGCGGCAAGGAGTTCACCATGCCGGTTTTTAACACCACATATCATTCCGGCTTTTCTGTTAATCATTGATGTGGCCAGCCTGTGCAGGGCCAGCTGGTTTTTCCTGACCACCAAAACCTTCGCTCCTGCACTTTTATCCTTACTCATAAGCTCCATTAACTCATTGATATTTATGTTAGTTCTGAAGCGAAGGCCTTCTTTGGATGCTTTAATCAGGTTGCGGCGGGTATTTTCTGAGAATTTTTCCTGAAGCAGCGTATAGGAGTAATTCAGATTTAATCGCAAGGTTGTGTGTGAATCAACGCTAAATTGCTGACTTGGTTTAGATTGCTCATTCAGCGTAATTTCTATCAATTTAAAATTGTGTGGGATAGCATTCAGAAATTCATCAGCCTCCTCCGGCTTCAGCCTTTTGAGGCTGTATACGCCAAGCTGTTGACTGAGAAGTGGCTGATACAGGTACGAAAATCCGTATTTTTTTCGGGCAGTCAACGGCATAACCCGGGTATAATCGCTGGTTATCAGGGCTTCCCATTCAGGACAAGTGGCATCGAGGTACCACGACTGGCCATAGATTGTGCTGCCGGGGGTATGAAGCACAACCTGGTCCCAACGGTGCTTGTCGATCTGTTGATGACTGAGGTGTTGTATCTCCATTTTATTGTGATCGCGCTGGTTTAGCAATTGCCAGAAGCTCACGATAGACCTGGCTCCATCCTCTCCATTCTTTCCACTCGCTCAGGGATTCATTATGCCATAAGCTGATAAAGGTGCCGTTCACATTTTTCACCTCATCAGTAATTGTCTTGATTTTTTCAATCGCCTGCGCAGGATTCAGTTTCAAATACTGCTGCAGACTGGTATCCATCACCATGAAAGGATTTATCACGAGGTCGGTGATCTTGTTTTCCTCAAGATCAAAGAACTGGAATGAAGAAGCAATTCCAGCCCTGAATCCGGCACAGTCAGCGAAGCCCATTGAATAATCCTCCTTGATTCCGAGGTGTGCCAGAGCGCGATATGTATCGGGAAAGTGGATGCGCAGATAGTGCTGCCGGCTGCGTGTAACAGAATGTCCGACAATGCTTCCCAGGCGCTCAGCTTCAATGCTAATTAGTGAAGGGGATGAATTAGCGGCATAGGAAGGATGTAACCCGATCGCGTTGTCGATAGCAATTTTGTGAATAAGCTCTTGGAAATGAATATTATGTGATGATATATTCTTGTCAAACCGGCCATGTGAGGCAACAAGAAAGAACCAGATAGCATGTGCATTTACTTCCGAGTGGAACTTTTTGATCAGCTCATAGGTGTTGTATGGATCGGGTTGATTGTCACGAAGAACCTGAAAACGAAAATTCCTGCCCTCCATATTCCTGCGATCCCTCCAAAGTCCGCCGATTGTCCTAAAAAGCCCCTTATGTGCATACGCCCAGGCATTGTCAACATCAATAGTTGGAATAAACTGGTATTCAGATTCTTTAAAGGTCATGGAGTCGCCATACCATGATTTCAGTGTCTTTTTAAACTCGATGATCCAAAGATTTACAATCGGTTTTTCAATGATACCCAAATGAAACGCCAGGCTTTCGGTTGAGCGAAATCGCTGATGCTCGTCGGGCTCAAACGGAAGGTATTCCTCATATCTGGAAACAAAATAGAAAATGGCCGAGAATATATCGAAGGGGAGTATGCTTTCCGATTTGTTGTTGGAGAAGATGGTTGGCAGATTCGCCCATTTTTTGCCTGGTAAAAGTTTAGCTGATTGATCTCGGACATCTGGTTCGAAGAGAATTCCCGAAGCCTCAATAAATGGAATACCGGGAATCTCCTTGAATGAATAGTTCAGGCGTGGCCCGTCAGACTGGATCACTTCATCGGGGAAAGTAGTCAGGCGATAATCGACACCAAGTTGCTGTTTGAAAACAAGATCAAGGGTCCAGATTACTCTCGGATTTTCTTCAGGGCAATAGATCAGGATCATAGAAATTCAAAATATTCGTGAAGATAAGAAAAAATGTTGGCCGGCGGCGTTTGGTCAGGGCATCAGATTGTCATCGGCCATGCTCAGGTACCCCTGATCGGACAATATCAGATGATCCAAAAGCGACAGGTCGAGCAGCATTGCAGCCTCCTTGATTTTCTTGGTTATTTTGAGGTCAGCGTCCGATGGCGAAAGATTTCCCGAAGGGTGATTGTGTGCCAGGATGATTCCGGAGGCCAGCTTTTCAACGGCCGCATTGAGTATAAGCCTCACGTCGGTTACTGTACCGGAGATTCCTCCCTGACTGATTCTCACCTGATCGATGATCTGATTGGAACGGTTCAAAAGGAGTATCCAGAATTCTTCGTGCTGCAGATCAGTAAGTGCACCATCAAGAAGTTTCCATGCATCCTGGCTGCATTTAATTTTTGGCCGGATAGCCGGTGTTGTGGATTTACGCCGACGGGCCAGCTCAAAGCAGGCTTGGATCCTGATTGCTTTGGTAGGACCGATGCCATTGATTTTTTCCATTTCGGACAGTGAGATTTTGCCTAACTGATGAAGATCGTTGCCTGCCAGTTGCAGAATCAGCCTGGCCAGGTCGAGGGCCGACTGTTTTCTTGTTCCAGTGCCGATGAGGATTGCAATAAGTTCACTATTGCTGAGGCTGCTCATTCCCTGGCGCAGAAATTTCTCACGGGGCCGGTCTTCAACGGCCAGATCACAGATTCGAAAAGCGGGATATTCCATTTCCTTAATTATTAGTTAAGGATATAGATGCAGGAAAGGAAGGGAAAAGGAAGAAAGGAGGAAAATAAAATAATAAAGCTGCCAACTTTTCTTGAAGTTGGCAGCTTTAATTAGTTGGGGGATCAGTTATGATAAACTGTTCACATGTTTGGCAAGACCCGATTTAAGGTTCGAGGCCTTGTTGTCATGAATAATATTCTTTTTGGCCAGTTTGTCCAGCATGGAGGCAACTTTAGGTAGCATCTCAACAGCAGCAGTCTTTTCCGTGATGCTTCTCAGGCTCTTAATAGCGTTACGGGTAGTCTTTGCGAAGTACTTGTTATGCTCGTTTCTTGTTTCCGTCTGACGGATGCGCTTTAAGGCCGACTTGTGATGTGCCATTTTTTTTGATCTTAAAATATTTCGTAGCCCGTAGGGGAATCGAACCCCTGCTACCAGAATGAAAATCTGACGTCCTAACCCCTAGACGAACGGGCCAATAAGCTCCCAGGTAAAAACTTGGGTCTGCAAAATTAAACAAAATTAATTTCCGTACAACATTAGCGGTAAATTATTTTCTAAATGTCGGGTGTTGGGCGGCAGGTGAGGGCAGATGGCATAGGGCAGAAGGCAGAAATTAGTAATAAGATTCAGGAAAAAAGTTAAATGTAACCCTACTCCTGCTTTTCTAAGCAGTTGGCTTTGTGGTACCTATACTTGATCCTAATTCTTATATACTGATACTAATTTTTGCCTTCTGCCCTCTGCCCTCTGCCTTTTTGCTATTTTTACACCAATGCCAAATCTCGATTTCTTATCGATTTTATCTGACTCAAGCAGATCGCTTGCTGATTATACGGCGGCTTCTGTAGGCGATGATGTCAAACTGTTCAGGGAGGTCATGGAGCTGGCTTACCAGCAAAAATCACCCTGGAGCATGAGGGCTGCGAGAGTGGCCGACCTGGCCTGTGAGCGCAATCCGGAATTGATCAGGCCTTATCTGACGGATATGGTAAGAAATCTCCCTGGGTTAAAGGATATGTCGGTGAAACGCGTTTTTATGCATATTTTGATCCGTCATTCCTGGGTGGATGATGACGAAGCCATGGGGAAATTGGTTGACGTTTTGTTCAAATGGCTTGTGGACGACACCCAGGCAATCGCAATAAAAGCATATGCAATGGATATACTTGAGAATATTTCGGCAGTTTTGCCTGATCTTAAGATCGAAATGATTGCTGTGCTTGAGGAAGCCATACCGTTTTGGGAATCCTCAGCTCTGCAGCATGCCGGAAAAAAGACCTTAAAACAATTACGAAAAGGGAGAAGAAGAACTCATGAAGGTGCATAAAATGATTACAAAACAATCAATTGCCAGGTTTCTTCGAGTAGTTGGCCTCATGCAGGTGTCGGATTATTTTCGATATCTCTGGCTTCGCTGGAAAAACAAAACTCACAACCGGGAATTCCGGAAGCTCCATCCAAGTGT
>CAIXHD010000129.1 GCA_903919065.1 uncultured Bacteroidota bacterium | reverse complement strand
TCTCCGAAGGCAGGTACAAGCCTGAATCGCTTAATGTTTCGATTGCTGCCGCAATTGTTTGCAGCGAATTCAGGAGGAGAGGAAACGGCTGAACGAGACTGCCGCAAAATCACCGTCCATAGCGGAAGATACTATGCCGCCGGCATAACCGGCACCCTCACCGGCAGGGAAAAGTCCCGGCAAATCAGGATGAAATCCTCTTTCAGGATCCCGGACAATCCTTATTGGCGATGATGTTCTGGATTCTACGCCGGCCATGATCGCTTCAGCTGTCATAAACCCTTTCATCCGGCGGCCGAAAAAGCGTAAACCCTCACGGAGCCTGACTCCGATGCTCTCAGGAAGCCATTCGTGCATTGGTGAGCACACCAACCCCGGATTATAAGAATGGTTTGGCAAAGAGGCGGAATTTTTCCCATCAATAAAATCAACCAATCGCTGGGCTGGAGCAATTTGCCCCTGGCCTCCATAGCGATAAGCCGATTTTTCAAGCTCTTCCTGAAAAGCAATACCGGCAAACTCACCATGTTCACTATAGGCTGCCAGGTCCTCCGGCCGGATTTCAACGACCAGGCCACTGTTGGCATAAGGGGAATTTCTTAATGAATTGGACATCCCGTTGACAACCGATTCGCAGTCGGCGGTTGCTGATGGAACGATAATACCACCCGGACACATGCAGAAAGAGTAGACACCGCGGCCATTGACATTTTTGACCAGCGAATATTCGGCTGCGGGCAGGTATTTCCCTCGTCCTTCCCGGGTATGATATTGTATCTGATCGATCAGATGCTGAGGATGTTCAATCCTCACACCCATTGCAAATCCCTTTAATTGAAGCTGCAACTTATTTCGATCGAGCATTTTGTAAATATCCAGAGCAGAATGGCCAGTTGCCAGGATGACGGCCTCACCCGTAATTTTGTCACCGGATGCGGTAATCACCCCTTTGGCCTGACCGTTTTGAATAATCAGATCTTCCACGCGGGATTCGAAATGAAATTCCGCCCCATGGTTGATCAATGTTTCCCTTATTGCCGTGATGATCGCTGGGAGCCTGTCGGTTCCGATATGCGGGTGGCTGTCGTAGAGAATTGATTCATCGGCTCCATGCAGGTGAAGGATTTCCAGTACCCTTCTCACATCTCCCCTTTTCTTGGATCTGGTATAAAGCTTGCCATCGGAGAATGTTCCTGCCCCACCCTCCCCGAAACAGTAATTTGAATCGGGATTCAATCCCTGGTTACGGTTAAGTATGGCGATATCTCTTTTGCGATCGGAAACATTTTTACCGCGTTCAATAACTATTGGTTTATAACCAAGCTCGAGTAAACGCAGGGAAGCAAATAATCCGGCCGGACCGGCTCCAACCACAATAACCGGTGCAGCGGCGGTAACATTATTCCATTGATAGGTTTGCAAAGCGGGTTCCAATGGCTCATCCACAGCAAGGCTGACCAGTAATCTGACGACTATAGGCCGCCGGCGGGCATCCACTGAACGCTTGAGAATCCGGAATTCCGTAACCAGGTTAGCAGATACTCCTGCCACCTGACAGGCTTTCTTTCTTATTTGTTTTGGGATTGTTGCATCCTCTGGGCTGAGGGTTATTTCGACTTCACGCATCCTTGGATTGCTTCAGGTTATTTCGATTGTTCAACATGGAAAGAGAGTATGACCATTCTGGAAAAGATCTGATCAATACCGTTAGAATACAAACTGAATTTGCCCATATCTGCAGGGCGTATATTCGTTGGTGCATAGAAAATATCAAGCATTCCAACACTGAATTTCAGCTCAGCAGCGACTTTGGTGGTAGCGAGGTAAAAGTCAACCCCAGTACCCAGCTCAATTAGAAAATCAAAAGGTTTGAGTACACGGGTAGCTACCCTTTCACCAGGAATCGTTGAATTAGGATCAACAAATGATGATTTTCCGGTAAAATCAAATTGAGGACTGAATCCGGCAATCAGATAGGGTGCAATGTTATTTACCCGGCTTGAACTATATTTTAGTAATATAGGAAGCTCCAAATAGGTGCTTTCGATAGACCAAGAGGTACTTAATCCTGAAGAATTTTGAGGTGCGGGGCCAGTCACACCCACTGTTCTGGAGGCAGCCCGATAACCTGGCAAAAACCGGATATTCAAAAATTTTCCAATACGAAAATCTGCTATCAGGTTAATGTCAATTAAGGGATCTTGAGTAAGACTCGCTACATAAGTGTCTTTTGGATTGATCGCAAAGCCGGCGATACCAAGCCCAAATGAATATCCAACATGAAATTTCTTATAATCAGCCAAACCAAATTTTTTTGGTTTCGGCTTTTGCGACATGACCGGGAGGCAAAGGATTAAAAGGACGACCAGGATTATCCCTTTCTTAATATGAGTGCAGAATTGTTCCATTAGTTAAAAAAGCAATCAACGGAGGATTTTTTTCTCTTCACCATAGATAAGTACAACCTAATCACAATTGCCTAACGGGTAACAAAAGTAATAAAAGCATGGGACAGATCGCCGATCCAGATCAGGAGCAACAGATTGGACATTCAAAAAACCATGAAGATTACTCAATATTGACCGCCAAGATCAAAATCCTGGAAAAGATTGAACTCGTTCCTGCCCTATAAGCTGTATAGTCCAATGAATTAGAAGTTATTGGTGGCGACATAAAGATATCAAGCAAACCCACAGAAAATTTAAGTTCAATGCCCAATTTTGCATCTGATAAATAAGAATCAATTCCTACACCAAGCTCAGGGTAAATATCGAACCATTTTAGTAGAGGCGGTCCTAAAACAAAACCCACAATCTCGTTCCTGATTAACCCTAACCGCGGGTTGATGCCAACAACAAGGTATGGAGCATAATTATTTACACGTTCTGCATGATATTTAAGAAGGAGAGGCAAATCAATGAAAATACTCTCAATTCTAATATTGCGTGGTGCCGGATCAAATTTATCTAAAACTGTAAGGTCTCTCTCAGTAAATTGAATTCCAGGCAAAAATCTGAAATTCAGATACTTTGCCAGACGAAAATCTATTATCCCATTAATATTTATACCCCATCTGCGGGTCAATTTCATCGAATAGAGATTCGGGTTATTTTGATTTAATGTAAAACCGCCCAAATTCACTCCAACAGAATAACCAAAATGTTGAAACCGATAATCCGAAAGTGTATTATTCTTTGGTTTGGATCCCTGAGCCTGAGACGACAGGGTAAAACAAAGAAGAACAATCAGGCTGAGTCCTATTCTATATCGTTTAGAGTATTTTTCCATTTCGATAATAACTACAAAAACTGCCAGAATAGTATTGCATCAGTTTTTTTTAATTCCCGTGTATAATCCGCAGATACCAGCCGATAGTGGTTTATAATGTGCATCTGAATAACCTGCACGGTTCATCATTGCAACAAATGCTTCTCCTTTTGGGAAAGCCTCCACTGAATCCGGTAGGTACCGGTAAGCTGAAAGATCGCGTGAGAACCATCTGCCGATTGCGGGTACCATATTATGAAAATAAAACCGGTAACCGGCGCGCAGCCATTTCTGCCGGGGAAGTGAAAACTCCAGAACAGCAAGTTTTCCTCCTGGAGTAAGAACTCTAAATATTTCACGCAGTCCGAGTTCCGGGTCAGTGAAATTTCTCACCCCGAATGCTACCATGGCCGCATCAAAAGTAGAATCCTCAAAAGGCAGTGATTCACAAGCTGCTTCGATCAAAGATATTTTTTCAGACAGGCCTCTTGCTAATAATTTTTTTCGGCCAACATCCAGCATTCCACTTGATGCATCAACACCAACAACCTTATCCGGATTAAGCTTCAGGACACCGATAGCCATATCGGCAGTACCTGTCGCCACATCGAGAATGGTTCGCGGTTTCAGGGCAGCCAGAGATTTGATTGCCTTTCTTCTCCATCCTTTATCTATATTGAGTGAAAGCAAATGATTCAGAAAATCATAGGATGGGGCAATCTCATCAAACATCTGCGCGTTTTCCCTGCTTGCTATATCCTTCATTGCCTGTGAATTATGGTTGCTGAGGCCTGAGCTGCCGGCATTATTAATACATCCTGAATATTAACATGAGCCGGGCGAGTGATAATATATTGAATGACATCAGCAACATCCTCAGCTTCAAGCGGCTGAAATCCGTCATAAACCTTTTCGGCACGTTCGGCATCACCTTTAAACCGAACCAGGGAAAATTCCGTCTCCACCGCTCCGGGGCATACGGAAGAAACCTTCACCCCAAAAGGAACAAAATCCTGACGCATACCCAGGGTTAACGCTTCCACTGCATGTTTGGTTGCACAGTAAACGGCTCCTTTGGGATATACTTCCTTCCCGGCTATGGAACCAATATTAATTATATGGCCCTTCCCCCTTTCAATCATTCCTGGGGCGATAAGCTTGGTAACATGAAGAATTCCTTTGATATTGGTATCAATCATCTGATTCCAGTCATCGAGAGATCCTTGATGAACAGGATCCAGACCGGCGGCCAGGCCGGCATTGTTAACCAGAATGCCTATCGGAGTCCATTCTTCAGGAAGTTCTGTAAAAGCAGTTTTCAGATTTGAGTAATGACGCACATCCACCGGAATAGCAAGGCATTCGGTATTATATTTTGTTTCCAGATATACGGTTAGTTTTTTGAGGGTAACGGCTCGTCTGCCGACAAGAATCAGGCGGTACCCCTCTTTTGCCAGCCTCATAGCCGTTGCCCGTCCGATACCCGAAGTTGCCCCTGTAATAAGAACAATCGATTTTGTTGGAATTGATTTTGTTGCCATCAAAAAATTTCAATTTAAGTAACCAAAGGTAAAATCTTCTCATTGACAGACAATATGATTAATTTTGAATTCGTTTACTATACAAAAAAAATGAGGAAGTTCTCTCTAATTATCACCATAGTACTGCTGGTCTCAAGCGCGTGCAAAAAGAATTCCAATCCAATCATAATTACTTATCCTGCAACAATCAGTAATCTGGAAGTGACCACTTTCTCGGTTCATGCGTTCCTGGCGGATAATGGGGGACTGGAACTTAACTACAGAGGGTTCTGTGTAGGTTCCACCGAAAATCCGACAGTTGCATTTCCAGAGAATATCGAGTACAGTCCGACCGGGTTTCAAAGCAGTCAGTTTTCCAGCGTGATCAGAGTTCAGTTTGATAGTACCTATCACGTGAGGGCTTTCGTAAAAACAGGCAATTCTGGTGACAGCATCTTTTACGGTAATGATGTAGCATTTACTGTCTCTGGCGAATATTCAGGGGAGGATACTCTCAAAGATGGCACCGTTTTTCATTGGGTAAGAATTGGGGATCGAACATGGATGTCGGAGAACCTGTCTTATCTGCCAGCTGTGAGCGGCCCAAAGGCAGGTTCCGATCAGGTTCCTTTTTATTACGTTTATAATTATGATGGCAACAATACTGCTGAAGCCAAAACTTATACCTATACAGATTCAATTTCAGGCAACGCCATCAATCCATACAATGAATACGGGGTATTGTATAATTGGGCAGCAGCGAAAACCGCTTGCCCTGAAGGTTGGCATATACCTATGGATTCGGAATGGCAGAATTTGGTCAGGTATAATGGACCAGGCGCGGGAGGCAATCTTAAAGAGATGGGTTTTAATCATTGGAGAGATCCGGAAAATTTGGCTGCAGCTTCCAATAACACAAGATTTAATGCTGTTGGAGGAGGTATACGCGACAACATTTTGGAATTTATCCATATCCGGGAGAATGCAGCATTCTGGTCAGCTACTAGCAATGGATCAAGTCAATGGGCCTGGATTTTATATTATAATTCCAATGATTGTGGGCGTAATTACTTCAATCTAAATGCAGGCCTTTCTGTGAGATGCATCAAGGATCCGGAATAGTATGACCTGAGACATATGCTCCGAGAGAATTGAGTGAACGATATTATTTGGTGTTCGATCTCTATCTCTTTTTCTTTTTGAAAACTTTAGTCGCAACGAATCCGTATGCCGACCACAGTATGACTACGATTACTATAGCTGCAAATATTGTAGCCATAACAATTGCAAAAGGCCCGGTATAGGAATAAAGTAAAATCATAATTATAGGATTAAAGATCCACAATAGTATATTTCCAATAGGAAGGCATGAGCATAGTGCAGACAGACCGCTGGTTGCGCAACCTCTTATAATAACCGGCATTTAAAAGGTAAAGCGTATCATTTTTTACCTCATATTTCTCGCATAGCACATAACCCATCAGCATCCATTGCTCAGTGTATACATTCACAGCATAGTTCATTTTGACAGGCTTATCGACCCACTTAAAGGGCGTGCAGCTTGCCAAAGCAATTAAAATCAGTATTAGTGATTTTCTCATTTTGACAATTAATGGTTTTGTTCTGGTTCAGTAAGGAGATATAAGTTTAACCATTAACAGTGAGACAATAAATCAGAATGTGTATTCTGTTGGGTTGAGTGTGTAACTGGCCATTAAAGGCGGCCGTCTCGATCAAAAGGCTTTGACAGATTGGAAACTTTCAGAACACTCCGACGTAGCCGATATGGATTTTGGAATTCCTCAGATCTATCGGCAATCCGCTCTCTTTTCCCAGGGCAAAAATGATCTTGAATATTCCCCCCGCCGTGCGGATCTGACCACCCAGACCAAAGCCGGCCGGAGTTTTTAAAACAGGAACAGCATTGTCGGTACCCCTTAAAAATCCTAAATCGGCAAGGGCTATCAGGTAAGAGGAACGATCAAGCAGGTATCTTAATTCCAAGGAGGTAACAGCATAAGCATCCGTGTGAATAACATCTTCATCAAATCCGCGCAAAAGGTTAAGTCCACCTAATCGATACTGCTCATTTTCATAGGTTTGAGGTGACTTCCGATATCCGGATTGAAGCACCAGAGCACATGTTAAATTCTTGGCAAGTGGCCTGAACCAGGAAATATCCGCAGTAAATTCAGATTGCTGCACGGAAATACTGTCCGGAATGCTTTTTCGGCCCGTCGATGCCTCAATCTTGACTTCCAACCCCTTATACGGATTAATAGCATTGTCTAAATGATTTAACTCCCACGATATTCCGGATAATAAACTGGAGAACGGCTGTCGTGAGGAATTCTGATCATCGGCCACTGAACTGATCATGCTGCTCTCCCTATGCCTGAGAAAAACATTTATCAGATGGCGTGGACTAAAATGATAAGGAATTCCCACATCCCAGCCAAGGTTGAGGTAACTGGTGTCCTGCCGGAATAATTCAAATTTACCCTGTAAACCCAATGGGAGACCGGCGAGATATGGAATATGAGCTCCTAAGTTTAAGCGTTGAGATCCGTCCTGATTGCGTTGCCAATCGAACAACATATTTTCGCCCTGATTGAGGATATTATTCAGGGTTAAGGCCAGCTTACCGGAAAAGGCCAGTTTTCCACCAGCCCGGAGGTCTGGCGAAAGGCCGATCCAACCATCGAATCGATTGGTTCCCGCTTTCTCCGGATAAACATAAACCGAAGCTTTCCCGGGATGAAATCCAACCTCAAGCGGCCGCGCCTGCTTAATGTAAGAGAGTTGTCCAAGTCGCGATGATGCTTCCCTGATAACGGTTTCCCTATAACGATCGCCCGGCCTGATGTTCATTAACCGATAAAGAACCGGTGATGAAATTTTGAAACCAGTCCGGTTCATAATGGTATCAATCGTAACCAGGTCACCGGGCCTGATCCAAAGAATACCGGAAATCCCGGAAGAAACCGGACTTACAGAATCGAAGGAGACCTGAACAAAAGGATATCCTGTGTTCTCATAGAATCCGATGATCTGCTCAATTTTCGAATATACCGCGGAATACCTGACACTTAGAGGATTGGTCAGCTGTAGCTTTTTAAACAGGGCAGCAGATTCAACTATAGAATCCTGTATCCTGATATCCAGATTGATGGCACCCTGGCTGTAACCCCGGCCTCCTAATGCAAAAAGGAGCAATAATAACCCGGTTAACCTTCGGTAATTCACCAGTATTAATTAATCTTCATTAAACATAAATCCTTGCTGTTCCAATACCTTGAGAAAAGCCCTGGAGAAATAGCGGTTGTCAGATCTTTTGTATCGGTTATCTGTAAATATCTGGGCAAGAGTCTCTTTTCCATTGACTTTCAGCAGTTCCAGTGTAGATTCGAGTGATTCTTTTTCTGCGTGAATCCGGTCGATGTCAACAGGAAGATAATCCTGATACTTCTCGTAATGAACAATACCTTCCACCGGCAGGCGATCCGTGAGAGGAGGATTTTCATCAGGATAACCCAGCACTATTGCTGTTACCGGGACAACTAATTTTGGCAGGTCGAGAATTTCGATCATTCTTGATGCCATCCAGGTGGCGGTTCCAAGATAGCAGATCCCCAGCCCAAGGGATTCTGCTGCGATTGCTGCATTTTGTGCTGCGATCATCGCATCAATGGCTCCGGTAAGAAAGGAGAGGAAATTATTATACCCCGGATCGGCTTTTCGCTGCTCACACCATTTGCTGAACCGGTTGAAATCTGCACAGAAAGTCAGGTGAACAGGAGCCTCCAGAACCATGCCCTGCTTAAAATGAGCTTCCCATAATTTATTCCGGATATCAGCATCCCGGGTCACCACCACACTATATACCTGCATGTTTCCGGTATTGGAAGCCCTTGAAGCAGCCTGAAGGATGGTATCAAGTTTCTCCTGCTCTACAGGATCGGCTTTAAACTTACGTATCGATCTGTGATTGAATAGATTGTCTAACATGAATCAGTGTTTTATCTGAAGACAATAATAAAGATATAAAACGGGGCGAAAAATTAACTATGTCATTTTTTCCATTGAGATGCCATTCCCGCATATATATCAGGTGTAAACCAAAAATCATTAATTCAAATGAAAAAAACTTACGTTCTATTATTAACGGTTATTCTGGCTGGTTATTGGATCAACCTTAACGGCCAGAGTACACCCAGACAGGGCGAGATCATTATTACCGAGATCATGGTAAATCCTGAGGTTGTGAGTGATGCAAACGGAGAGTGGTTTGAAATCTGGAATTCCACCGAGCATGATCTGCTGCTTAATGGCGTAACGCTGACAGATGCAGGATCGAATCTGCATATTATGGCATCCACTGAGAAACTGGTTTTGCCGGCCAAAAGTTATTGGGTGCTGGCAAAAAACGGTGATCCGCTGACCAATGGCGGAGTTGCGACAAATTACGTTTATCAAAGCTTCACCCTCAGCAATACGTCCGACCAGTTGATACTAACCGCGGCAGATGCATCGCTGATCGACCAGATTTCTTATGTTGCCGGGTGGCCCATTGTTTCGGGCTCATCCATGGAACTTCATCCTGATTACCATTCCTTCAGCGGAAATGATCAGCCTGAACACTGGTTCCCTGCAAAAGTAGCTTTTGGAGCGGGAGATAGGGGAAGTCCGGGAAAGTCGAATCCGGTATCTTCTGGACTTGAAGAATGGGAACAGGATATTCGAATGGATATTTATCCGAACCCATCTCAGGGAAGATTCATGCTGGAAGTTGTCTTTGCCAAACCAATGGCAGGCGAAATCAGGATGATTAATTTGCTTGGTCAGGACTTTATTTATAAAACCTTTAGCGAAACGGCGTCCTTTAAGGAGGTGATTGAGCCGGCATCCATGACCCCTGGTATCTGGTTTATTGAGGTGGCTGCAGGGGGAAAGGTGAAAATAATGCGGTTTATCATTGAAGGCTAAACGCTCTCAACAGTTGTGATCATCAATACCCATGATCATTTTGATTGAGTGAACGATTGTCGGTAGTATTTCGTGGCAATATTCGGCAACTGCCTTCTTGCTTCCGGGAAGGCAGTAAACCAAAGTTTTTCCGGTTACCCCGGCAATAGACCTGGACACAAGGGCGGCTGGCTTATCCATGCCGTATTTTACCCGGATCATTTCCATGACTCCGGGTATTTCTTTATCCAGCAATGGCTTAACTACGTCAGGGGTAAAATCTCTTGGTCCCAGTCCTGTACCCCCTGTTGTAAAAACAACCTCGATACTCTGCGAGCGGTATTCAAGCAGCAGAGCACTCAGGCGTTGCGGGTCATCGGGAATAATTATATTCTCAACCTCGACTGTTATTGATTTTGCGCCAAAAAACTCATTAATGTGCGAGGTAATTGCCGGTCCGCTCAAATCTTCATATTCACCCCGGCTTGCCCTGTCGCTCAGTGTGATAACCGCAAATCTTATTTTATCGGGAAAGTTCATGTTTCGTCTTCTCTGTTAAATGTACTCCTTCGATATGCATATGCTTATCAACGGCCTTGCACATATCATATACAGTTAGCAAGCCTACACTAACCGCAGCGAGGGCTTCCATTTCCACTCCGGTCTGACCCACACAATGAACTTCACTATTGATTGATACCCCGGAATCCGTCAGATCACAGACCACCTTTACCAAAGTAAGGTTGATATTGTGGCATAAGGGGATCAGAGTGGAGGTACTTTTGGCTGCCTGAATCCCGGCTATTTCGGCAATTGCGAGAACATCGCCCTTTTTCATCAGGTTTTCCCGTATCAGTTTTACGGTGTTCTCCTGTAGGATGATCTGCCCTGTAGCTTTTGCAATCCTTAGCTGATCGGGCTTCGAACCTACATCCACCATACGGGCTCGGCCGGCATTATCGGTGTGGGAGAGGTGGTTAGTCATATCGGGATCAGTACCCCCGGACTGAAGTCCGGGGCTATTGATATCGATTCCTTTTGCCTTACTCATTGTTGACTTATATCTTGTTTCTTAATCCTTAACTCCTTACTTGTGCCTTGAGCCTTGAGCCTTCATTCTCATCCTCCTAAGTTATAGAATTCAGATGTCGTGTTTACGCTTCCGCATTCAGGTTTATTCGCCAGAGCATTCTCGATGGCTTGTCGTGCACCCAGTTCCCTAACCGAATAACCTGTATTACCGAAAAGGCATGGTTTTATGAAGCCATTGCTGGTCAATCGTAATCTGTTACAAGTGGCACAGTTGCCTCCATCTCCACCAATAACTCCCCTGAAATAACCGCTGTCCAGATCCATCTGGTGAATATATCGAACCTGAAGACCACGGCTCTTACCAAATTCTCCGACCAGTTTAGCATCAGGTTCATCCACAGAATTCTGAATCACACAATTGATTTTTATGGGGGCAAATCCTGCAGCTATTGCGGCATCAATACCTGCAATAACCTGATTGACATCCCCCAGTCTGGTAATTTCATGAAATCGAACGGGATCCATGGTATCCAGACTGATATTGACCCGCTGCAGTCCGGCGGCTTTGAGGTCTCCGGCATATCGTTCCAGCAGGGTACCATTGGTTGTCATTGAAAGATCGGTGATTTCGGGTATGGCGGCAATCATCTCAACTAAATCAGCTACTCCTTTTCGGACTAGTGGTTCACCGCCGGTAATACGAACTTTGGTAACTCCAAATTCCGCTGCAACTTTCACAACATCCACGATCTCCACATATCGAAGGATATCTTCATGGTGCATCATGGGCACGCCTTCGGCAGGCATGCAATAGGTGCATCGCAGGTTACACCGGTCGGTGATGGATATCCTCAGGTAATTGATATTTCTGTCAAAGCGGTCGAACATCAACAAATTCCCCTTCTTCAATAGTTGTTTTCCCAATCGGTACCGGAATTATTCCATCTGCGGCACTCAGTGAGAATATATGGGCTGATCCGTGGTACTCAACCTCATGAACCAGTCCTTCACGATCAATCCTTACAGGCATCCACGAGAGGCGATTGCTCTTTTTTCGAGTCATTTGCCTGGCCGCTTTAAGCCTTAATACCGGAGGTGCCCAATCATGATTCATGCATTTATAAATGAATGGCTTAACCAGTAGTTCCAAAATAAAATAGGAGGAAACCGGGTTGCCAGGCAATCCGAAAACGAATTTCCCATTTCCCGTAGCGAACAGAGTTGGTTTTCCAGGTTGAATAGCTACCTGTTTGAATGCGACATTTAGTCCCAGGCTTTGAAGAACAGCTGGAACGAAATCAAACTCGCCCATGGAAATTCCACCACTAAGTATCAGTATATCATTATTATTAAGAGCGTCTGAAATCATTTTACGGGTAATGTCCTCATCATCGGTGGCTATCCCGTAATAGTCGCTGTCGATACCGATTTTACCCAGTTGGGCTATCATCTGGTAAGCATTGGTATTGCGTATTTGTGAAGGTCCGGGTATTTCGCCCGGCTCAACGAGCTCCGTTCCGGTGGAAAGAATTCCAATAGAAGGAAACCGGTATACATCAATAAATACTTTGCCAACTGTTGCCAAAATCGGAACATGACGTGTATCCAGGAGAATCCCCGCTTCCAGAACCAGTTCCCCCGTTTTGATATCCTCACCTCGGTAACAGATATTTGGAGCGGTTTTTTCTCCTGTAAAACGGATCGTACTTTGCTTATCGGATCCGACGCCAATCATCTCACAATCTTCAACTTTGATAACGGTATCAGCTCCTTCCGGGATTATTGCGCCGGTCATAATCTGTGCACATTTCCCGGCAGCGACGGTCATTAACGGAGGAATTCCTGCCCTGATTACCTCAATAACCTCCAGATTAAGAGCAAGATCTTGCCTGCGACAGGCATATCCATCCATGGCACTCTTATCAAACGGAGGCATATCCATGTCCGAATTTATGTTTTCGGCTAAAACACGTCCGGCAACCTCTTCAAAGGATATTGTTTCAATACCAGATACAACTGCCTGATTCAGTGATATTTTCAGCGCCTCCTCAAACGTTATCATGATTAATAAATTAGGCTGCTAAGGTAAATAAAAATAAACAGGGTCATTTTTTTCCATTGAATAACCTCTTCAGCATCTATATCTATTGTTATCAATTAAAATAAAACAATCATGAAAACATTTAGTTGGAAAAAGGCAGGGTTTACACTTGCCATCCTGGGAATCCTATTTGGCAACATTGCCGGTATAAAAGCTCTGGCCACGGAAGATGGAGATAATCCGGGAGTAACAGTTACTGACAATGCTCCGGATGGAGTTCTGGTTGGCTACCGGCCTGAGCCCGGGCGCTTAAAAATCGGTGAACACTTGGAAGTATATGGAGGCTGGGTTGGCGCCTCATTTTCTCATCTGGTAATTGAATACCAATATGTCATGTGCTGCAATAAGACTCTTCGTGCAATGGATGGTTGTACAGGATTTAAAATCTGCAACAATTAGCCATGAAAGCAAGATTCTGGTTATTGGGACTCATTTTCCTTCTGCTCATCAACGCCGCCTGGATCTGGAGGCTGGATCAGAATAATAAAGAGAACAACCTTCGTATGAACGACACCCGTGATCGGTTTATAGAGGCAAACCGTGAATTATACCTGCTGAACAGGGGCTGGAGATTCAGCATGAAATCTAATGATAAACCACTGCCGTTTCACTTGCAGGTCCAGTCGACCGATGGGAAAACTTCCATCATTGACAAGTTTCTGGGTTCAACGAAAAAGCTGGTTTTGGTACTATCAGACCGACACTGCTCAACTTGCGTGGATCAGCTTCTTCTAATGGTAAAAACCGAGATTCCTGAGTTTTATCGAAATAACATACTGGTCCTTTTTTCAACAGAAGAGCAGGCATCAAGGGTACAATGGCAGCACAGGAAGAGAATATTGCAAGGAGCTGAATTTCTGGAAATTGATGACCGAAGCTTAAACCTCCCAATGGACTCACTCGGGAATCCCTACTTTTTCATAACCGGTCCTGATCAGATCGCTGGCTTCGCCTTCACGCCCTACCCCTCTCTGGAAGCCCAGACAAAAGAATACCTGGGCCTCATTAAGGAAAGATATTTTAACTAAATCCATCTAAATGAAAACACTGATTATTTACTGCATCCTGTCAGGCATGGTAATTCTTTCCGGCTGCAACAAACAACAGCCCATAGATACCGGTGTAATGAAGACCATAAAGTTTGAATCATCCGAAGCCATCGATCTCGGGCAGTTTATTGACAAGGTTCATCTTGTTCAGCTGGAAAACCGACCTGAATCAGCATTCACTGAAATCTATAAATTAATTGTAACCGGGGCAAACATTTTCATGCTCGACAAGCGGCTTGAGGCAGTATTCTGCTTCGACACTACAGGAAAGTTCAGATACCGGATACAACGCATTGGCCGCGGGCCAGGAGAATATAAAGAGCTGGATGCCATGTGGGTTAAACCGGAAGAGAAAGAGCTTTGGCTTCAATCTTTTTGGCCATCAAGGATTATGGTATACAATTTTGATGGCCGGTTGCTACGGGATTTTCCAATACGATGGTCAGGCAAGGACATGATTGGTTTAGGCGGCAATTTGATAGCCGGCTTTAATACAACCAAGTCCAACGATGGCATTGATAGTTTGCCTGGAGGAGTATTCCTGCTGAACAACGGAGGGAAAATGAAAGGCCAGTCATTGATCGCCGGGAACAGTTACCCATACTGGGGCGTGAATTATCAGCGCTATTTTGAGGAATTCGAAAATGGTGCATTGCTGCTAAACCAATCAGATACCATATACCGTATCAATGAATCAGGGGAGTCAACACCCGAGGTCTTTCTTGATTGGGGAGAGCTTAAATATCCAGAAAAACTCAAAAACATAAGCTATGATTCTCCCAGGTATCAAGAGACTGAAAACCTTAAATATGTTTATGGGAAAGATCAGCTGGTAGCTTTTGGACCGATCAGATTATTCCGGATTATACTTGACCGCCATATGGAATTGGCAATGGCTAATTTACTGACTGGTGAAGGCTCCTTCTCAGACCAGTTTAACAGCAGCAATGTTCAGGTACCATTATTGTATCCACTGGGAAAAAGCGATAAGGGTGAGCTGGTTGGCATATATGACATTGACCTGCTAATGGCTTATAAGGACTCACGCACAGGCCAACCTGAAAATTCAATAGCTGATAAGCTTTATCAGGTGATGGATTCCACTGTTAATACAGCGCTGGCACAAGACAGACCTGTTCTATGGTTTGCGAAAATTAAAAATGAATGGCTAACGAAATCTTACTAAAAAACTTCAAAAACATGAAAACGAAACATCAATTAACAATTCTAGTTCTAATTGGCGGACTGATGGTTACTAGTATTGTATACGGTGATGATCCAATAAAGGGTACGGCAAACGATTCAACATCGGGAAAAAATATGGGCTGGCAGGAAAAGACCAGCCGTCAAACCATTTATATTTCTGATGGACTAAGGCTCGGTGCAGGTGTCGGAGTCGGATTAACGGGCCCAAACCTTAATGTTAATCTCGGAACCAACCTTTTTAAGATTGAATGTTGCCAGCCCGCCACTCTGCCCCAATTCTGGTGCAACTATAATGCGGATGACGAGAGGTGCGCTAACTAAGGTTTTATCCGTCAAAAGAAACCCCCGTGTTGGCACACGGGGGTTTTTTGTTTTGCAGGTCTCAAGGAAGGACCCGTTCAGTCTTCAGTCTTCAGTCTTCAGTCTTCAGTTTTCAGTCTTCAGTCTTCTTTCGTCCCCCGATCTTCTTCTTCGATCTGCAGTCACCCGTCACCTGTCACCCGTCACCATCTTCTTATCCTCATGCCGATACGCCAACCAATAGATAATCGGTACAATATATATGGATACTAATGTTCCGATGGTCATCCCACCGATAATAGTGAGCGACAAGGGTCGCTCGAGATCTGCACCAAGGCCTTTAAAGAATAGAAACGGCAACATTCCCAGGACAGTAGTCATACTGGTCATGATGATGGGCTTGAGTCGCCGCTGACCCGCAATATGGATGGCTTCCAGAACAGTATGGCCATCTGCCCTCGTTCTGTTGATCGTATCGATTTTAAGGATGGAATCGTTGATAATTATTCCACCCATCACGATTATCCCAATGGCTGACATCAGGTTAACCGTTTCACCGAATAGCCAAAGCATAAAAAGAGCAGCGGCTAAGTCGATAGGCAATTCAACCAACACGATCAACGGCTGGAAAAAGGATTCAAACTGAGCTGCAAGTATGAAGTACAAAAGAAGCACAGAGATCAGCAATACAACCATTAATTCTTTCATCAGCACTTTCTGGCGAAACCAGGTTCCATCAAATTCGGCCTGCAGAACAGTGGAATTCCGGATCCACTTTTTAACCTTATCAATAATTACCGGTACAGAGAAACCAGAAGCCTTTGCCACTAAAGGAACATATTCCCCGTTTCGGGAGGCTCTGATAGTCTTATATTGCTGTTCACGGCCAATCTTTACCAAACTTGATAATGGATAATCAACTCCTTCGCTGTTGGTGACAAAAGTGTTTTGAATAATTGCTGCCACGGGACGTTGTTCATCTGCAAGTAAAATCGGAATAAAGCGTTGATAGGTTTTCAATACCCCAATCCTTTTCTGGTTGAATGCTTTCTCAAGCTGAGTGGTAACACTGGAAAAACTAACCTTGTATAAAAGAAGCAGTTCGGGATCCACCTCAATAACTATCTGATCATGCACAGGCACCTGTTCAAATGTCAGATTTTCATTTCTTGCCAGTGTATCGGTAAAAGCCCATACTTCAGGAAGCATGGGTTGCTCCTGGCCTTTCATGCTTGAAATCCGTGTGAGCAGCTCAGGTATATCTTCAGAAAAAATAGCCTCAAAAATATTTTCGGGAGGGTGAAAGGTCACCGTTGCAATCGGATAATGAGCTTCCATAAATTCCCGGATATGCCCGACCACTTTATCTATCGAGTCTGAATTGGCCAGTCGCATGTATATCTCAGATTCTGAAGCTGTTTTCTCGGCATCCCTGCTGAGAATGAATTGCTGCTCACCAACAAGTGATGAATACTGGATCAAGCTGTCAGGCAGGCTTGTAACGAGTTGCTCCACCCGTCGGGCATTCTCTTCCACATGAATAGGCTCGTTCCAATCGAATACCGCAATCACCTCAGTCTTTTCTACCTCAGGCAACTGACTCATCCCAACCATTTTATATAAAGGATAAGAAGCAGCGATCATGAGAATCGACGCAGCCAGGTATATTCTCCGATATTTAAACACATGGCTGAACGACTTTTCGTATGCCTTTTCGTAATTAATCGTATTGATTCGACCCAGAAAATTATTGGTTACCGACTTGGGTTTACGAATGTAAAACAATCGGAAAAGAACCGGAATAAGGGTGATGGAAACGAGAAAAGACGAGGTTAAACCAATCGTTATAGATATTGCCTCATCATAAAAAAGGGCGCCGGAGATACCACTTAGAAAAATCAAGGGGAGAAAAACAGCGCAGGTAGTCAATCCCGATGAAATCAGCGGTCTGATCACCTCATTTGTTCCATGCACGCAAGCCTTATTGATGGTTTCGCCCTTATCCAGATACTGGTTGATATTATCAATTACAATGATGGAATTATCGATCATCATCCCGACGGCCAGAACCAGTCCGGATAAGGAAATAATATTCATCGATATGCCAAACAGGTAAAACATCAGGAGACAAACAATCAGAGAAACAGGTATAGAAAAAGCAATGAGTGTTGGTGATCTGAAATCTTTCAGAAAAAGAAACATCATCAGCATGGCCAGGAATCCTCCGAACAAGAGACTCTGCTTAAGGTTGCCCATAGAATAGGTCAAAATCGTGGTCTGGTCCTTTTCAATTTCAAAATTCAGGTGAGGATAATCGGTACGATAAGTTTCAACCATTCTATCGATCTCTTTCTTGAGGTCTGCTATCCTGGCATCGGATTGCTTTATTATGGCAAGGCACAGTCCGGTTTTCTCCCGGTTCATAAATATTCCTCGGCGCTCCTGGGGTCTGATTTCCACTTTTGCCAGATCTTTCAACTGCATCAGCCGGTCATTCTTACCGATATACAGGTTACTGATATCATTTGCATCTTTAAGGTAATTGGCAAACTTGATCTGATACTGGTAATAACCATCCCTGACCATCAGGTTACCGATATTCGCATTATTGGATTCCAGTGCATTCAGGATGTCCTGATCAGTGATTCCGATACTTTTCAGTTTTTCCGGATCCGGAGTAATCACTAATTCCGGCTGTATGGCACCTGTCAGATCGACCATGGCTACCTGCGGCAATTGTTCAATACGCTTGAGAATTACAGATTGAACAAATTCACTGAGTTCGACCAATTTCTGCTTATCTGCCCATTCCGATTTTTGCGTGATCATCAGGTTAAAAACCGGTATATCCGTTGCTGAGGCTTTGATCACCCTCGGCCTGTTGAATCCCCGGGGAAGATTATTCATTGCATAATCAATCTTCTCATTGCACTCGATATAGGCATAATTGATATCGGTTCCGTGGGTGAATTTTAGTCTGATAATACTGTACCCATCCCGGGTTTCACTCTCGATATCCTGTAAATGCGCCACTTGCATTAATTGCTGGCGTATTGGTGTTGACACCGAGTTTTCCATTTCCCTGGCCGGGATGCCCTGGTAGGTAGCCTGAACAGTAATTTCCGGTATATCGATATCCGGCATCAGCGAAACCGGCAAATTAAATACCGTAACAATACCCAGAAACAGGATGGCCAGAAAGGCCATGATTACGGCGATCGGACGATGGATTAAGAAATTGACCATGGGTTTCGGGTTTCAGGTATCGGGTTTCGGGCTATTTTGAGTTGAATTTAAACTCAAGTTCGGCATCGTTGGCCAGGTTAAGGTTGCCTTTGGTGATAATGGTATCGCCTGCTTTGAGGATACCCTCTTTGACGACCCTGATGGTATAGCTCGAGGAATTCTCCAGGTCGGTTAACACGTAGTTCCAGTAAGAGCGCCCATTAAGTATAGAAAATACCACCTGCTGGTTATTGCGAAGGACCACTGCCTCCTTGGGAACAATCAGTCCACCGGGAACCTTATCCCTGATTAATGCTTTAACATTCATGCCTTCCACCAGTTTCCCATTGGAATTCGGCACCCTGGCTTTCACTGTTACATTGCCATGTTCATCGATCAGCGGATTAATTTCGGCTATTCGTCCGGTGTAATTCACAGAGTCCATGGCGAACGGCTTGATGGTAACCTCCTGCCCCACCCTTAACGCCCCAATTTCATTTTCCATAACGGTAAAGACGACCTCAAACTCTTTATCATTAATAATCAGACAGAAAGGCTTATCTCCGGCGGGAAAATTCTGTTCTTTGCATTCCAGACTGGCAACTCGCCCTGATATCGGGGCCATCAGGCGAGTATAATCATAACGAATAAGCGCCTGTTGATAATCAAGCTCAGCCTCCTCAAAACCAGTTTGCATATTGAATCGTTTAAGGGCTTCCGCCGGAATATCTTCCGGGTTTTTGGCACCGATCTGATGGCCCACAATAAGGGCCAGCCTTTCGAGCCGAACCCGCTCCCTCCTCAATCTGGCCCGTTCGAGATCCATCTTTTCCATCTGATTATCCAACTCTGCAATCAGCTTTCCCGACTCAATCCAGTCGCCGTTCTGGCAATATATCTTTACCACCTTTTCACTGTTTCTGAATTTCAGCGATGCCTTATGAAAACCTTCCAACTTGCCGTTGCTCACCAGCTCAATTGGAAAATCACCAAATTCAATCAGCTGACCTTCCGTCCTGATAGGATCGGCTTTGGCACCTATATCGCCCAACTTGTTACCAAATTTGCTATCCGCCTTTTTCTTGCATGACGGCAGACAGCACACCATGAAGACAACTAAGAGACAATAGATCAGGTTTTTCATATCAGGTATGGTTATTTTCTTAATCTGCGAAATTTTTTGCGATGCTTGGGTTTCAGAGGCAGTAAGGCTGGCATGAATACCATGATTGCCAGTACCGAGAATATCAATCCTCCCATGGTCCCGGCTGCCAGAGCAAACCAGAAAGCCTCATCTTCTCCATCCATAATAAACGGCACCAAACCAAGCACAGTGGCCAGTACCGTTAATGCAATGGGAATGATTTTGCCCTGGTAAGATTTTACATAAAGCCGCGCCGGAGTTAACCTATGTGCGGCATCTTTCAGATAATGGTTGTAATCACTTAAAATATATAACGCTGCATTGACCACGATTCCACTAAGAAGGATAAAGGCGGCAAAACCTCCCTGGTCGAAACTGAGGCTGAACAAAAAGAATGTCAGGAACAGCCCCACAAAAGATATTGGAATCATGGCCACCACTGCGAGTGGCTGCAGAAGCGATTCCAGAAGTATAGCACAAATGAGATAAATAATAACGATAACCAGCAGGATCAGCAGAAATTGCCGGTTAGCCTCCCTTTCCCGATAATCATAACTCGATTCCTTTATCGAATATCCGGTAGGCAGAAAATCTGACACATCCTCAATCACCTTCTTTCGGTGCAGTTCAGCTCCTTTGGAGGTTCCAATAAAATCATACGCAACAGTAAGCCGGTATTGCTGGTCCTCCTTACAAATCACCTTATTGATACCTTCCTTGTGACGGTCCCCAAGATTATCGAGCCGGATCATTGATTCTCCGCTGGAAATCGGCGTATGCCCCATCATCCATACATCAAACCGATCTGACTGTAGCGATTTCATACGCACAGGTTCATAAGCACCGTTAACAAATAACCGGATGTCCGATGACTGGTTGATTCCATATCCCTGGAGATAGGAGTATACCTGAACTTGTGAGATATTCTTAAGCTTCAGTTTTTCCGGATCCATCGATATAACATATTCAAACAAGGGATCGCGCTGACCCCAATAATAGGAATCACTCAACGTACTCACGATATCAAACTTTGATGCACGTACATGTTTAGCTGCCTGGTCTTTGACCATATTGGCATATTTCATGAGCTCCTCATAATTATAGCCAAGCAAATCAATTTGTTGCGAACCCACCTGCTCCGACAGTGAATTATTAAAGCCCGGGCCAACCCCATAAACACCCCAGTCGGGAGCCGTAAGCTGATTGGCCAGGGAATTGAGCTGGCTGTACAAAACGTATGGGAAAGCCCCCATCTCAAATTCAGGCTTGAAGGTGATGACCATGGAGGCTGATCTTGCACCGTTAACCCGGGTGACAAACTGGTCGATCTGTTCATATCCTTTCAGATAGCCTTCGACTTCCACCATCAGGTCGTTCATCTGTCGTAATGTAGCCCCCTGGGGAAGGGCAACAGTTACCCGGATTGAGGTACGCTCTGGCTCACGATAACGGCGATTGGAGAAAACTTTTGTAGTGAAAGGTCGCAATGTTCCTCCTAAAACCTTATCAGTAATAGGCTTGATTTTCTGAATATAGGTCTCGCTTGCTAAAGTGCTGCGATAGAATTTATGGTACCATTTATCCCCTTCCATCCTGGTGGGAAGCTTTCCGGTTGGCAACCCAAAAATCAAAATGGCGAGTACGATAAATATCCATCGACGTTTTTGGGAAAAAGCTATAAATGGCTGATACACCCGGCTGAATTTTGCTGCAAAACGCAAACTTTTCGGACGGCGTCCCTGTTGACCGGGTTTCAGACCTATCAACTCCATCAAGGCAGGCACGAGAAAAAGTGCAACCGCCATGGAAACGGTTAAACTCAGAATCATCACGGCAGAAAAATCCATTAGTTGGAGTCGCAATTCTTCGCCCATGAACCGGATAACCGACAATGCACCGATAGTGGTAGCTGTGGCCGCAAGAATGGCAAGAAAAACCTTTCTGTTGCCCTTGGTCCTCAGGTGATCCACCATGATAATGGTGTTATCGATAATGATCCCAAGTGAGACTGTTATCCCCGCCATGGAATAGAGATTGATCTCCACCTTGAAAATATAAAACAGAATGGCTGCAATCAACAAGTTCGATATCAGACTGATAAAAATGATCAGGAGATACCTTAACCGACGGCTTGTTAAAAGGACAAACAACATCAGTATCCCGAAAGAGAAAATTGTGCGGCGAACGACCTTTTGAATTTCATCACGGATAAACTCTGTTGAGTCGGAGCTGAGCAGCATGAAATATCCATTCGGAAAAGTGTACGAAAGCTCAACGAGTTGCTTTTTAATATCATCCGCAACCTGAAGGCTGTTGGCATCTTTTGCGGCGGTAAAAACAAGGTTTATAGTATTATTACCATTAATCCGGTAATATCCCCGGGGTTCCTGCTCAACATACCTGATTTTGCACAGGTCGCTGATCTTCAGCAGTCGGCCTTCAACTGAAGCAACCGGGATATTCTGCCAGGATCCGTCTTTTGCTTTTATGGTTTGAATTGAAACACTTTTTGGGGATTCCAGTCCCAGGGCATCCTCGCGGTCGAATCCCATTCCAATAACCTCTTTGTGGAAATAGCTTGTAAGAGCCGAACTGATATCATAGCGTGACAATTTTAGCTGACTGAGTTTCTCTTCGTCATACTCCAGTTCCCACTCCATCGGCATTGCACCATAAACCTGGATATCATACAATCCCGGAATACCAGACAGCTTCGGCTTGATCGTTTCCTCTGCGTATTTCTGAATCAGACGTGGGCTGGCCGGCGCATTCAGTGTATAAGTCAGTAATGTCTTTTCTTCGGAGGCATTACTATATGATGAAATTTTCGGATAACTGACCCGGTCGGGCAACCTCGGGAAGATTTCGCGAACTTTAGAAGCCACCTCAAAACGCATGGCATCCATATCGGCATTCTTGTCAAAAACCAGACTGATATTCCCGTTGCCATCTCCCGACTGTGAAGAAATCCTTGTGACCCCGCGGATCGTATTCAGCAGGCCCTCCAGTGGCGCGGTAACCTCCTGTTCAATCAACCTTGGGGAGGCGCCTGTCCAGCCATAGGAGATTGACAGGGACTTCATGGTCCGTGTTGGCTGAAGGTGAACCGGTAATCTGGGAATCAGGGCAGCCCCGATAATCATCAGGATCATCGAGATCACCAGGATCGAAAAAGAAGAAGTCCTATGGTCTGTCGACATTTAATTGGGCCAGGTTTATTTTAACCGTCGATGTTGGAGGACAATGGGCTGGTTAAAGATAACAATATTCAACCCATATGAATCAAACGATTTACCTATGGATATAGATACAAGAATGGCCCTCCAATGGAAAAAAATCCATCAGAAAAACGAAAAAAATTCAAAAAAGACTTAATCCTGGATTTTTATCTCAAATTGAAGCTCTCCAGCATCGGCACCAACAATCCCTTTGACAAGAATCGCTCCTTTTCTTCCCGAAGCTAATGACACCAGCCAAACGTCATTCACTTTCAATTCGCCGGCTGATGAAACTGATAAAGCATCTTTCCAGGGTTTGACAATCGGGGCATCGGTTGAAATGGCACTAAATTCAGCTGCTGTCAAAGTGGATTTCATAAACCGTGACGCATTCTTTATAGTCCAGAGGCTTATGTTTCTGGCGCCAGGGAAAAGATCAGCCGGGATATCTGAACCCGGAGATGCAAGTGTTGCATGTGTGAGCAAATCAGAATAGTACAACAATCCAACATTTGCCTGGTTGCTGAATGCACTTTCGAGGGTATAGATGGTTGCTGATTTTTCAGGAAAACCAATGAATCCGCCTTTGGTGGTATTGTTTTGAGCACCTAATGAAACGGGAGCAAAATACAAAATGGCTCCATATTCCGAGTTCGGATCCCTGGTCAGGTTAAGGGTTATCGACGATTGGTTATCCGCCTCATCCTTGACAACAAAGGTCCATTTTTCAAGGTCACTGACTCCTTTGATAATGGTAAACCAGGCAAGAATACTATCACCCGACAATGGACTTATCGAAGGAGATCCATCATTGACCGATGATTCCAGCAGCTTTAGCTTGTCAACTCCATTCCAGCCAATTTCCATTTGCACAAC
>CAIXHD010000128.1 GCA_903919065.1 uncultured Bacteroidota bacterium | reverse complement strand
GGTCTGAACCAGTGCTCCAAGGCCGGCAATTAGAAAGACAAGCGGTAGTATCCCTCTGTATTTAAAAAGAAAATTGCCCTGATTCTCAAACTCTTCGCGTAATGCCATCGACCCGTAATAAGCTGCAAAGATAGACTAAGTCTGAGGAATAAGCAAATAGGCTCCTCTCCCCCTGCCCACCTTTAAAGACCTCCCCCAACCCCCTCCTTAGAAAGGAGGGGACAGGAATAGTTCTTTTCTCCTTTGTATCAAACACTTGCAATGGCTCTCTTGCCCCCTCCTTCCTAAGGAGGGGGTTGGGGGAGGTACTTCTGAGGGGGTTGGGGGAGGTACTAAAGCGTCATCTGATGCACCCCCGATCCCAGCTGCATCACTTTCCCACCTTCAAGCTTTAGTGTGGCGGTGCTGTTTGCCGGAATGGTTACGGAGTAAATTACCTTGTCGCCCTCGCGTTTCCACGATGATACAATTTCGCCGTAGGGTCCGGTGTGGCGGGCCTCGAACTGGTCAAGACCCTTGACAAAATGGGGTTCGAGCAGCACGTTTTTGAAGCCGGGCTTGTCCGGATCAGGCTTGATACCACCGAGTCCCTTGTAGAACCAGGCGCCAATCTCACCGAACATAAAAGCTGGTTGGATATGGAGGAGATTGAACTTAACGTGTTGAATAATCAATGCATGGGTGAAAGAATTGATTCGATCGATAAGGTCCGGTAAGAAGTCGAAGCATGGGAAAAGGCGCGTTATGGGTACCAGAAGAAAATTAACTGGAAGTTTACTACAGAGACGGCTCGAATTAAACTGAAAAGACTCCATCCGTCATAAGAGAGCTGACATGACAGTAGTTTGACATGATGCTTTAATTTGATGTTAGAGCCACAAACAAAACTCCTGATCCCCCTTTCGGAAGATGCAGGAGCTGTCAGGCCTAATCACAACAAAGGTGGGATCGCCTCGGGGCGTTACCGCTTGCAAACTCCTGCAAAGTCTTTCCAAAAGAATTCCGGGTATTCATTTTAGTTATGAGTTGTTTGACAGGAGCAAAGGTTGGGAATGGGGGGGAGACTACCGATTGATCCTCTTAAGAATTAGCTACAACCAAAGTTTGTTTGAAGTTTTTGGTTGAGAGACCGTAACAATTTTCGAGTCAGCATATCAATAACTAATGTAATTGCCAATATGCAATATTCTAAATATTTTGAAAACTAAAGAAAATCAGGCACATGTGGTCATTTCTAAATTTAATTGCCAGATAATTAGTAACTTAACATATCATGCTAATTTTCAGTCAAATAATTGTTGGTTTGTTTGGAGGTAATGGATTATCCCTATACATTTGATAACACCACAAAGGCACAACTTAATATTTAATCAAAACGATAAAATCCAAAAGCCACAGGTGTCTTATGCCATTCTGTGGGACAAAGAGAAGCATATTTTAAAAGAACCCCCTGGGCCGATTAGATCAACCCCAGGGGGCAGAGTTAAAATCATTAGGTTCTGTTCGCACCAGACCTAAGACTTCGCCATCTCTGTCGAAAATGGCACACTCATTATTAATCACAAAATTACATTTTTGTCATGAAATCAATTCTTATAAAGTTAAGTTTGTTAGGTGTCATTCTGTTTACATTCTCTCTCCAGGCTTTTACGCCGCCAATGCCGCAATACACCACGATTAAAATTAATGATTTGTATTGGTTAGATAACAGCAATCATGCTACATATTATTCCGTGAAAGTTGTTGTTACTGGTTGGCTTCTGAATGATAATACAACGACTCATCAATCTGAGGTCATAATTGCATCACCGAGTCAAAGTTCAGCCTATTTTGCTACAGACTTTCAGGCATATTATAGCGGGTATTATGGCCCTTTAACTCAGGCTCATGTTTATGTCAAAGAACACTCTTATTCAAGTTGGTCGTATATTGGAACTGCGTCAATTATGGAACAATTTGTATCCCTATCCTATGATGGATATTACCTTTATCAAATGGAGTTCAGTAGAATTTCCTTAAATACTGAAGTACCAATTGAATAGCTAGATCTTTGGGCCAGGCTTAGGCCTGGCCTTTTCTTTTATGAGAAAGATTATAATTATATTAACATTGTCATTATTGTTCCTTAGCTGTAAAAGGACTTTGTTACCTCCTACAGCAATTTGCGAGACCTTCCCTTGTAATGGGGATACCACAATATGGTTCGAAATTGATGCGGGAAAATCTTTGAACAATCAAGGTTATCATTATGGATTGCAATATCGCTGGGATTATGAAACAGATGGCGTTTGGGACACGGACTGGAAAACAGAAAGCGTTACATCACATCAGTATATTAATCCTGGGACTTATAAAATAATTGTTCAGGTTGCAGATTTTGAAGGGAATTCCGATACCGTTTCTGTGACCATAAAGACTTATGGACAAAACCAAGATATTTCAACCTTGATAGATCCAAGAGACGGGAAGTCTTATGGTATCGCTAAATTTCGCGGTTATTGGTGGATGAAGGAAAACCTGGTTTATGGCAAGGTTCTAAATCTGAACCAACCTCAGACTGACAATGGTGTCGTTGAGCAGTATTATGGTTTCTACCTTGGGGATCTAGATACTATCTTTGGGATTTATGACTGGAGGGAGGCCATGAATTATAACTTTAAAAATCCACAAGGGATCTGTCCTCCCGGTTGGCACATCCCTTCAGTAAGTGAGTGGAAAATTCTTCTTGAAGGATTCCCGGATAACTATTCGATTGAATTTTATGGCAAAGAAGGTCTTTCAGGACTAAATCTGCAAACTGGCACCTATTTATCAACCTCAAGACCCGAAGTTGACTATACCCTATGGCCCGGTAACAACAGGATATGGGCAAGTGATTACAAACTTATCGATTACCAAAATATCTATATCGGCACTTTCCTGCTTACTCAGGACGGTAAAGACTCTCGGAACCAGATCTGGGTTGGGAATAGGTTGCATTCAGAGATTTTCAATAACCTCAGTTTAATTCACGGGCAGAGTATTCGTTGTATTAAAGAAGTCAAATAAAGATGAAAACGGGTTACCTGGCACTATTAATTATCCTTTTTGAAGTTAGTTCTTGTAGAAATGACATAGAACTATATACGGAAAGTAGCGCCATTCCAGTTGTCTATTGTATTATCAATCCCTATGATTCCGTTTATCGGATTCAGTTAACAAAGACCTTTGGGGGAGATACAAGTGCTGCAATATTGGCTCAGGATCCAAGCACTACCATGTTCGACCATGTGGATATAACGCTGGAAGCCTGGAAGGACGGGTATCGCATATGGAATACTAGCTTTGAACCGACTGAATATGGCAGAAACCCTGGGTTTTTCACCTCTGCTCCAGGTAGCGCTTTTGAAACGACCAACGTTTTGACCAAAACTTTTGGACTCGGAACTCAAAGCCAAATTATTGATTATTATCGATTAGTCGTAAATTTTGAAAACAATCCAGAAGCCGCCATTTCGCGAATTAGCTCATCCATTTCTAGTCCATCAATAATCTTTCCAACAAAAGGATTGAAAGAATTTAAACTTTATGATTCGATTCCATATTATGTTGAATTCCTTTCTAGAGAACAATATTATTATGAACTGAGATTAAAATTGAATTATTTAGAACAATCTGAAAATGTTGTCGAGAAGTATTGTGAGTTCGGATATAGGTACAATATACCCGTTGAGAATGGCCCTTTTAGACAAGAAATAAAGCCGGACAAGTTCTTTAGGCTTTTGGCTGAAAACCTGAAAGACTCTGTGAAAGTGCTTTCCCGAAAGTTTGTTTCTTTAGATCTTTATATTTACATGGGTTCATCAAGTGTTAAAAATTACTTCGAGACCTATTATTCCGATAACGATCATGGTTATAAATTGTGGAACTGTTTCAGTAACGGTATTGGACTTTTTGGACTTAGAGCTAGTTCTTCTTTAGTTGGCCTTAGAATGGATCAGACAACATTAGACTCTCTATCAATGGGCAGGTACACAAAAGGATTAAAATTTAATAGGTGGTGAAAATAGAGTAAAGGACATGCCCGCAAATGCGATTACGAATATGAACAACCTGGGGTCTGCAATATCTTTCTGGCTAATGAGCCAATGGCCGGACTAAAGGAAGTAAGAGTTTTGAGATTCGAGGGCCAGTTTTGAATTTTGAAATTACAAAGTCAAATTTCGTGGTAAGCGACGGGGTCCCGTTGTTCAACGGGATGACATTTCTCCGAGGTTAATTGATCCTGATAATTCAGCATTCAAAACTGGTCCTCGAATCTCCAAATTGGTCCTTGTTCTTCTAAAGCGTCATCTGATGCACCCCCGATCCCAGCTGCATCACTTTCCCACCTTCAAGCTTTAGTGTGGCGGCGCTGTTTGCCGGAATGGTTACGGAGTAAATTACCTTGTCGCCCTCGCGTTTCCACGATGATACAATTTCGCCGTAGGGTCCGGTGTGGCGAGCCTCGAACTGGTCAAGACCTTTTACAAAATGCGGTTCGAGCAGCACGTTTTTGAAGCCAGGCTTGTCCGGATCAGGCTTGATGCCCCCGAGTCCCTTATAAAACCAGGCGCCGATCTCACCGAACATAATGTGGTTACGTGAAATATCGGTATTGGTTTTCAGCGGCCAGTTTTCCTGTAAGGTGGTGGCGCCATTGGCCACCCAGTAACCCCAGGAAGGGAAGGTATTATCCGAAGCCAGTGTATAGGCCAGATCGGCATATCCGTTCTCGCTCAGGGCATTGAGAATAGCTTTGGTCCCTAGCAGACCCACATCGATATGGTTATTATCGGCAATAATGCGGTTCTTCAGGTTTTCGGCCACTTTTGACTTTAATTCCTCAGGTACGATACCCCAGAAAAGCGCTGTGCTGAGTTCTGTCTGAAAGCCCTCCCCGTAGATCCCTGTCTCGCGATTGAGGTATTTTGCATTGATGGAGTCCCTGATTAATTTCGACAGATCCAGGTACTTTTTGGCATCATCCGATTTCCCCATCAGCTTAGCTGTTTTTGAGAGAATGAGCGCATCGGTATAATAATAAATCGATGAGGTAAATTCCTTTGGCGTAACCGATTTCACCGGGATCCAGTCGCCCAGGCCCCAGTCGGTGAGGCCACCCTTGCTGATTGTTGTGATGTGATCGACATATAGCTTTATGTTATCATAGCAATCCGTCAGCAGACGGGTATCGCCATAAAAAAGATAGACATTCCAGGGGATGATGGCAATGGTGCTGGTCCAGTCGGGACCGTTGCCCCAACTGTAGCCCCAGCCGGCGGTTGGAACGATGGAAGGCAGCACGCCATTGGGCTTCTGCTCATCGCGATGGTCGGCGAGCCACTTTTCGTATACCGTGATGGCATCGAAGCTGTACAAACCGGTTTCTACGGCAATCTGTGCGTCACCGGTCCAGCCGTTCTTTTCGCGCTGCGGGCAATCGGTTGGATAGCCGAATAAATTGGACAAATAGGAAGCGTTCGTTGCGGCCCATATCTTGTTAACCAGCGGATTTGAGCTGTTGATGCTCCCAACCACGGGAACATCGCTGTGCATGAAATATCCGGTCAGATTCTTTTCCGTCAGATCGATAGGTTTATCGCTGGTAACCTCAACATATTGAAATCCTTTGTAGTTGAAACGCGGACTGAATGACTCCTCTCCTTCACCTTTGAGGGTAAAAATATCGGTGGCAAAAGGATCCGAATCGCCAACCGGCCGGTAATGAACGTTGATGTTTGACTGATCGGTCCTACCCAGGCTATCGAGCATTTCAGCATGTTTCAGACGGATAACGGTCCCTTTTTCACCTTTTACGGTGAGGCGGCTTATTCCGGCAATGTTCCTTCCAAGGTCGAAAACATACATCTGGCTATTGAATTTTTTAACGCTTTTTGCTGGGATTTCCGTCACCGCACGAATAGGCTGAACGGCCTGAGCAGCAATATTCTGCGATGGCCTCTGGGTGATGGTAGCCGCCTTCCAGGCAACATCCTTGAATCCGGGGGTATCCCAGCCGGGCTGTTCCAGACGGGCATCGTAATGCTCAGCCGTATATATGCTGTTGAAGATTACCGGTCCGGTGGAGGTTTTCCAGTCGGCATCTGTGGCAATTATTTCCTCACGGCCATCAGCATAAGTGATGCGGAGGTTCATGATAAACCGGGGCCGGTTGCGCCAGTGGGCCTTATGAAAATCCCAAACAGCGGTGGACTGATGGTTGTACCAGCCATTTCCGAGTATTACCCCGATGGCCACGGTCTCGGTTTTTACGAGCGAAGTCACATCGAAAGTCACGTAAAGATTTCGCTTATCAAAACGGGTATAGAGCGGATCGAGCAGGTGATTGCCCACTTTCTTGCCGTTAATCGATAATTCGAACAGTCCGGCTGCGGTGATGTAGGCGCGGGCCGATTTAACCTTTCCTGTGGGTTTGAATTCTCTTCTGAAATAAGGAGCCGGTTTAAAGTCAATATCATTGGCATCGGTGATCCAGGATCCCTGCCAGTTCTTGGTTTCCATCATGCCGGTCTCGAAGCTGGCCACGGCCGATCGCTTGCTTTTCTTGCCCTTTTGGTCCCACACCTGTACGTTCCAGTAATATTTGGTAAAAGGCACCAGTGGAATTTTTTTCCGGTAGGCTACCTGCATCTGGCTGCCGGAAACTTTTCCGCTACTCCAGATTTTGCCCTTTCCTTTTGCTACCGCGGTGGAATCAATGTCCATCGTAATCTTGTAGCTCGATTGCAGGGCACCCTGACGGGTATCGTTCAACTTCCATTTGAACCGGGGAGCTGTGGCGTCGATTCCAATTGGATTTACCAGGTTTTCGACAGTTAAATTGATTGGAGCAGCTTTCTGGGCAATCGATTGCTGAGGCAAAAATCCCAGCAGTATCAGCGGTAATAGGGCAAGAAATTTCATTCTGAATAAATTTTGATAAAGGTGGGGAAAATCGAGTAAATATTCAGGCAGACCGGTTCTGTCTTGAATCGAAAAATCAGAGTCCGAGTTTCTTTTTAGCTTCTTCATTTGAGAGGTATCTGCCTTCACTGCAATCTTCGACGCCCCTGCAAATGGAATGCTGCTGATCTTCAGAAAGGTCTTTCCACCAATCCTTTCCGGAGGATTTTGAATCCTTTAAATCTTTCAGATAATGAATAGTCTCCTCATCCTGTAAGGAAGAAACCCACTCAATCAATTCAACTTTTATACTTTGGACATTCATTATCAGAACTGTTTAAATCCTAAACATTCTCAACCTGACAAGTATACGAAATGATCACCTGTTTGTTCCATGTATAGACGTACACTTTCAGGTCAAATGGAAAAAATCATGAGAAAAAAATAAAATAAAGATGGTTAAGGCTAATGCTCTCTGATGAATCCATCGAGTTCCTGATGCCACTGATCAGGCTCCCAGGTGCCAGGATGTGTTTCTTCGCCAAAAAGCAGATCGACCAGGTAATGCGGGCGTTTGCCGCCGATATGGACTGACTTGATACAGGAAATACAATAGACCACAACGTCTTCATGCGGCATTTCAGCAGTCCGTTTGCGCATCTGTTTCTTGACCTCCTCCACGGGAATTGCGCCATAAAAACTATCGCCGCAGCAGGTACTCCGGGTGCCGGTTTTTGCGGGTTCGATAACCTTAATATTCATCTTGGTGAGCAGAGTTCGGATAGCCTCATGAACGGCAACTTTTTCGCGGGTGGGACAGGCATCGAGGATCGACATGGTGCGGCCGCCGTAATCGGGGAACGGGAAAAAATCAGAACCGGCGAGTATTTCCCAAAGTGAAATTGTTGTTGTATTCTGATAATCATTACTGTATCGCTTATCACATCCCGGGCAGATATTGATCACCTCGGTAACCGAATCCACCTGGGGCTCATGCTTGCAGCAGGTGAGCAGATCATCCATTTTTTCCAGATTTTCGCTGAGCATCGCATTCAATTTCTCAGCCAGATGGGGCTTATACATCAGCAGGGCACAGCCGGGCGCGAAAACTCTTTGCATACTAATTGACGAATAGTTATCCGGCAAAGATGTGGAAAATAGAAACCTTTTGTACTTTTATGATGTGTGCTTAGAATTTTCAGATGTTAAACCGAATACCTTTTCAGTACCGGATTACCCTGCTCTACATCGTATTCGGTGCATTGTGGATTATCTTTTCTGATGAGCTGGTGGCTTATTTTTTCGATGATTCCAAAACGATCCTGAAAGTTTCCACCTATAAAGGCTGGCTTTTTGTTCTTGTCACCGGCATTATGCTGTTTGGAGTGATCGGCAGAGAGATCAAGCGTCGGAGTCAGTTATTTAACGAATTAAATGCTGCAAAAGAGAAGGCTGATGAGGCGGATCGGTTGAGAACGACTTTTCTGGCCAATCTCTCCCACTATATCCGGACCCCGATGAACAGCATTCTGGGGTTTATCGAGCTATATCAGGAAAAAGACACCAGCGAAAAAAATCACCAGTTGTATCTCTCTTATATAAATGAAAGCAGTCAGAACCTTTTGCAGACCCTCACGAGCATTATTGAGATTGCTAAAATTCAGGAAGGTCATGTAAAGATCGATAAGCAGCCGGTGAATCTGAACGAACTGCTCGAAAGTGCGGCAAACCTATCGCAGATAGAGATTTCGCAAAAGAAACGCCCTATCAGTGTGTCCATCAGTCTCGGTCTTCCGGCGGGAAAGGATGTCTTTTCCATCGACCGCAATAAACTCCTGCTGATCTTATCCAGTCTGTTAAACAACGCTGTGAGTTTTACCAAAGCGGGTGAGATTTCAATAGGGTATTCTTTGTCCGGCAGCGACCTTCGGTTTTGGGTATCGGATACCGGTCCGGGTGTACCAGTTGAGAAACAAGCCACACTTTTTACGAATATCTTTCAGAAATCTGAGAACACCAGCACGTATGGTGAGGGTCCGGGTTTGAGCCTGCCACTATCGGCCAGCATCGCAAAACTACTCCATGGAAATCTCTGGCTTGAAAAATCGGGGCCCGAGGGGAGTACGTTTATGCTGAGCATTCCGGTTTATTGAAGTTAGAGATTCGAGGGCCAGTGTTGAATGCTGAAATCACAAAATCAAGTCAGGTGGGTTAGCTGAATTTTCCGAATGTCTCGTCGATTTTAAGTGTGCGATAATCGAAAATCTTCTCTAGCAGGCTCTTGATAAAAAGGGCATTGGCTATTGAACCGAGTGGCCCGAAAGGAGGCTGATAACTGACAATATCACGCATTCGGACTCCGCCGGGAATTTCTTCGAGAATATGCTGATGGTGCCATAATTTATAGGGACCGATACGCTGCTCATCGACGAAATATTCCAGATCTTTAACGTGTGTGATCTCTGTTACCCAAAGAGTTTTAATGCCTAATACCGGCCTAACATGATAGCTGATAATCATGCCCGGGTACATTTTTTCGGGCAGATTTTTCGTGAGTATATCAAACCCCATAAAATCCGGTGTGATATGTTTCAGGTTCCGCGGCGATGATATAAAGTCCCACACCTGCTCAATCGTGGCAGGAATTTGAAGGGAAGCTTCGAGGGTGAAAAGGGGCATAATTTTGGGATTTTTATTTTTCAGGGTAATTTTATGATAAATTTTCAGAACTGCTTTTGCCGAATGCACTGAGTTGGGCGAACGCACAGCTGATAAGTGTCGCGGTAAGCGAAAAAGTTCTTGCTTCCGGGCTTACTACGGCAGCATAAAGGTCCCCGCTTCCGGCTACGCCTCGCGGGGATGACAGAAAAGGGCTTTGTACGAAGGTTGCATTCTGAAAGAACGCTTTTGCAGGAACGACAACTCTCCGAGGCTGCCTTGATTTTGTAATTTCAAAACTCAAAATTGGCCCTGGAGCCTCGACATTTCTCGCACATTTTAATAGGAGGACCCGCGGGTCCTCCCCTACTCCGTCTTTCGGTCTTCTTCCTCGTCCCCCGATCTTCTTCTTCGGTCACCCGTCACCCGTCACCCGTCACATCTTCATCGCCTTCAGCGCCCCGACAAAAACATCGAGGTCTGCGAGCGTGGTGTACAAATTCGGCGTGATCCGGCAGCCATTAACGTTCTGTCCGTCGATGGCAACCGTATATATTTTATAATCGGTCATCAGCTTATTGGCCACCTCCGATGCCTTCATGCCTTTAACACCAACGTTGGCAATACCACAGGAGCGGGCGGGTTCATCAACGGGAGTATTCATGACAATATGGGGGAGCGACTTAACGCGACTGGTCCAATAATTTTGCAGATAACGGAGACGCTCTTCCTTGCGCTGCGGGCCAACCATATTATAAAAATCGATGGCATCTGAAATCGCCAGGTCGGTGGCGGCGGGATGGGTGCCAATATGATTGAGACGTGCAATATCGTCCTGCGGACTGCCGTCGCCCAACAGTGGCCACACCTTGCCGATATTCTCTTTTTTCACCCAAAGTAACCCGGCGCCCAGCGGCGTGCTCAGCCACTTATGCAGACTCGATCCATAGAAATCGCAGTGCAGATCAGGCATGGCAAAACGGAAATGACCCACAGCGTGGGCACCGTCAACCATTACCAGAACACCCTTACTGTGTGCCATGTCGCAGATCTTCCGAATCGGAAGTATCTGACCGGTAATGTTGATGATGTGGCATACCATCAGCAGGCGTGTTTTATCGGTAATGGCACTGGCATAAAAGTTCACAATCTCCTCGTCGGAGGCGGGATGCATTGGCAGCGACAGTATCTTATTCACCACCCCATGCCGGCGGGCCACCTGCTTAAACATTTCCAGCATGGCGCCATAATCCTGCTCCACCATTACCGCCTCATCGCCCGGTTTCCAGTCGAGACCGCCGATAATCATATCAAGTGATTCGGTGGTATTGCGGGTGATTACCACCTCATCGGCCGGAGCACCTACCACGGCGGCAAGTTTTGCAGCCACCTTTTTCTTATTTTCGGCCTGAACGGTACGCATATAATACGAACCCTGGTAATTCACCTCGCGAACGTGAGCGATATACTTTTCGAGGGTTTCCTGCGGCATAAAGCAGTAATACCCGTTTTCCAGATTGATGTAATCAGGCTTCAGCCGGTAACCCTGACGAATCCCTTCCCAGAATTTCTCATCGGATGCCAGTTTCCAGGCCGGCTGACCCTCATATTTCGAAAGCCAGTTCTCCAGTCCGTATGCCGATGGCACTGCGGCGAGGCTCAGGAGCCCCATGCTTTTCAGAAATGTTCGCTTGTTCATAGGTTATTTGTTATTTCAGCATAAGCTCAATCACCGGAATCTCAACGTTTGGCTTCAGTACAGGTAATCTCAAAATGGTTTCGTCGCCCGAGCTTTTTTCATCCAGCCAGATAGTTGCTTTTTTGGTCGACATGGCAATTTCGGATGCATCATGAAGGAACTGGGCATACTTGATTTTGCCGGAATAACCCTGCAGGGTGATCTGATCGAGCGGCCAGTCGAGCAGGTGGATATACAACCTTTTTGTTTCGGGATTATAGGTAAGCAGCGAGTTAGCCGGAGCCTTGAATTCATCAGGCGCCTGGGTACATCCGTAGATGGAGCGGCTGTTGAATTTCATCCAGTTGCCCATGGAAGCCAGGCGATCCTGTGCACGCTGATCGATGGTACCGCGACCGGTAGGCCCGACATTCAGAAGCACGTTGCCGCCTTTGCTTACAGATTCTATCAATAGCTCGATCAGCTGTTTACTGTCCTTCCACGACATCTCATCGCGATAATATCCCCACGATCCGGAGAAGGTCTGGCAGACTTCCCATGGCACTCTTTTACCATTGAAGGTTACCCACTCTTTCGGCTTGTACTGCTCGGGTGATTTGAAATCCCATCCGCCGGGAACATCTTCCAGGTCGAGACGGTCATTCACAATGATTTGTGGCTGAAGCTGACGAACCATTTTCAACAGATTCTCAGAATCCCAGTCTTTGCGGTTTTTTCCGTATTTGCTTCCCGGCGAAGAAAAATCGAGCCAGATAACATCGATTTTACCATAATTGGTGAGCAATTCACGAACCTGATCTTTCATGTACTGGCGATATTTTGCCATATCGCGGCCTTTGTTCAGGCTGTCGTATTCCGCCGCGGTTTTGCCACTCCGCGGATGGTTACCGTCGATAATATAATCCGGATGATGCCAGTCGAGCAGCGAATAGTAGAACCCCACTTTCAGACCCTCGGCACGGAAAGCATCGACATATTCCCGCACGAGGTCTTTTTTGATCGGGGTATTGGTTGCCTTGTAATCCGTGAATTTTGAATCGAAAAGGCAAAATCCCTCATGGTGCTTGGTGGTCATCACCACGTATTTCATACCGGCTGCCTTGGCCATTTTTGCCCATTCTGATGGGTTGAACAGATCGGGATTAAATTGTTCGAAATACTTCTGATAATCAGCCTCAGATATGCGTTCGTTCTTTTTCACCCATTCGTGACGGGCAGCCTGAGCGTACAGGCCGAAATGGATAAACATGCCGAAACGGTCATCGGTCCACCATTTCATGCGGGCGGTTTTCTGCTCATCGGTTTCCTTGGGAAGCTGAGCATAAGTCGCAGTAAAATTTAGCAATAAGCATCCCAGAATCATGGATGCAGCAAGTAATGTTTTTCTAGTCATTGTTCCTTATTATTTGTGTTAATTCGATAGTTGTCGATCCCATTTGCAAGCCGTTGCTGCTTGCCTTGACAGTAATTTTGCCCGAGGCATTTTTCTTGGCTTTTACGATCACCAGCGCCAGTCCATTGTATGCTTCGCGCTCTGCGCTCTGGAAAGGCACGAAACTCGTTGCATCACCATTGTCAGTGGCAACGATCACACCGGGCCCCTCGATCTCAAATTTGATCAGCGGGTGAGTCCGTGGAACTACGTTTCCATCTCGGTCCTGCACCTGAACGGTGATATAGGCCAGATCAGCCTTATCAGAATCCAGCTTGCGCTTATCGGAAAACAGCATAAGGTTTTTAGCCTCACCAGTGGTTTTCACCACATCGGTGGCCCATTTTTTACCTTCTTTATAGGCAATAACCTCCACCCTGCCGGGAGCGTATTTTACGCTGTCCCAAACCAGACG
>CAIXHD010000127.1 GCA_903919065.1 uncultured Bacteroidota bacterium | reverse complement strand
TGTTAAATAATCAATTTTCACCCTTTGCCATTGGTGGTGCCAGGATTACCTGGAACATCAGTAATTATTACTCACAGAAAAATAACGTCAGCAAGCTGGGCCTGAGTGGTCAGTCGGTGGATCTCCAGAAGGATATTTTCACTTACAACAGCAACCTGTCAGGCATTCAGCAGAACAATGAGATTGCAAAAATTCGCGAGTTGATTGGCCGTGACGATGAGATTATCTCCCTTCGCCAGAGCATACGGAAATCATCGGAAGTAAAAGTTGCCAACGGCACCCTTATGGTATCTGAGCTGATCCGCGATATTCAGGCCGAGGATATGGCCAGGCAGGAAAAATCGTTGCATGAAATGCAGTTGTTGATATCGATTTACAATCTTAAAAATATTACAAACAATTAATAGAATGAAAATGAAAACGATAAGCTTTCTGATCGTGGCAGTCAGCTCCTTTGTAATGATCTCCTGCGGAAAAACAAAGGATAGCCTCGATGCAAACGGCACCTTCGAAGCCACTGAGATAATAGTATCGTCAGAAGCTGCGGGTAAACTGCTAAGGTTTGAAATTGAGGAGGGACAGGTAATCGAAGCAGGCAGCGAGGCAGGATATATTGACAGCTTACAGCTCTCCCTGCGCAAATTGCAACTGCTGGCAAGCATGAAAGCCCTTGAAATCCGCAGGCCGGATACCCGCAAGCAGATTGCCGCCATCGAGCAGCAGATAGCCACTGCAAAAACGGAAAAAATCAGAGTTGGAAACCTCCTGAAAGCCAATGCAGCCAACCAGAAGCAGTTGGATGACATTAATGCCCAGATAGCTGTGCTCGAGAAGCAGCTGGAGGCGCAGAAATCCACGCTTTCCATTACCGACCGGGGAATTGGCGGCGACAATGAAGCCCTGGGATTCCAGGTGGAACAATTGAAAGATCAGATTAGTAAGTGTAAGATCATTAATCCGGTGAAGGGAACCGTTCTTGTAAAATATGCCGAAGCCGGTGAGGTATCAGTCCCCGGGAAAGCACTCTATAAGGTTGCGGACCTCGACCAGATGATACTCCGGGCATACGTAACGTCGGCCCAGCTGTCTAAGATAAAGGTTGGACAAGCAGTGAAAGTTTTTGCCGATTTTGGAATTGAGAATAAACGGGAATATCCAGGTACTATCAGCTGGATATCTGCCCGGTCGGAATTTACCCCGAAAACTATACAAACTCAGGATGAAAGGGCCAACCTGGTGTATGCGGTTAAGGTACGCATTGCCAACGACGGCAATCTGAAAATAGGCATGTACGGTGGTTTTAAAATTACCAACTGATGAACTCTGTAACGGTTCAGAATATCAGCAGGAAATTTGGCAAGGTCGAAGCCTTGAAAGAGATCAGCTTTGAAGCAAATCAAGGGGAAATCTTCGGGATTATCGGACCCGATGGTGCCGGGAAAACAACCCTCTTCAGAATACTCACCACTTTACTTCTGGCCGATACCGGACAAGCAAATGTAGATGGATTTGATGTTGTGAAGGATTATAAACAGATACGAAAGCGGATAGGTTACATGCCAGGGCGTTTTTCACTGTATCAGGACCTCACGGTTGAAGAAAACCTGAGTGTTTTTGCGACAGTATTCGAAACTACCATCGAGAAAAATTACGACCTCATCAAGGATATTTACCAGCAGATTGAGCCTTTCAAAAACAGGCGTGCGGGAGCACTTTCCGGCGGAATGAAGCAAAAGCTGGCCCTTTGCTGCGCGCTTATCCACAAGCCATCGGTGCTATTTCTCGATGAACCCACTACCGGAGTCGACCCGATATCGCGCAAGGACTTATGGGACATGCTGATGCGGCTGAAAAAAGAAAATATCACCATCCTGGTTTCCACGCCTTACATGGATGAGGCCGGATTGTGCGACAGAATTGCCCTGATTCAGGAAGGCCGGTTCCTGAAAATCGATACTCCGGCAGGCTTGACACAGAAGTTCGATAAGATTCTCTGGGCGGTTCAGAGCAATACCATGTCGAAACTGCTTGCCGATCTCCGAAGGCACGAGAAGGTAAAAACCTGCTTTGCTTTTGGGGAGAATCATCATATTACCCTGGACGACAGTAGCCTGACTATCGGGGAAATGCAAAACTATCTCACGCAGCTCGGGCATAAAGATATAGAAATCAGGCCTGTTACGGCCAGTGTCGAAGATTGTTTCATGAACCTATCGGCAACCAACTCAGAAAAATGAATGTAATAACAGCAGAAAACCTGACAAAGAGCTTCGGCAGTTTTACCGCGGTTGACCACATCTCCTTTGAGGTGGCCCAAGGGGAAATTTTTGGTTTCCTCGGAGCCAACGGTGCCGGTAAAACCACCGCCATCCGCATGCTTTGCGGACTGAGTAAACCCACGTCGGGCAAGGGTTATGTGGCAGGATATGATGTCAGAAAACAACCAGAACAGATAAAAGCCAATATCGGTTACCTGAGTCAGAAATTTGCATTATACGAAGATCTTAAGGTATGGGAAAACATTCGGCTTTATGCCGGAATCTATCGGATACCCGAAAAAGAGATCGGGCGCAAAACCGACGAGATTCTGCGGCGCCTGGGCTTTGAGAAGGAAAAGGAAGTCCTGGTGAAGGCACTCCCGCTGGGCTGGAAACAGAAGCTCTCCTTTTCTGTCGC
>CAIXHD010000126.1 GCA_903919065.1 uncultured Bacteroidota bacterium | reverse complement strand
CGTAACCGCTTTTAATCTCAACCGCTCCGGTGCCCTGACTGATTATTTCGCGGATACGCACCATGGCCTCCTGATAGAGATTCTCTTCAGATGCGGCACGCAGCCTCCCGGCGCTATTATTGATTCCTCCGCCTCTTCTCGCAATCTCCTCATAAGACAGACCTTTAATCCGGTCCACAAATTCCTGCTCCCGGCTTCCGGCATAAACGAGATGGGTGTGGGAATCACAGAAGGCGGGCATAACAATCTTTCCCTGAGCGTCAATCACTTCTTCTGCAGTGGCTTTGCAGGTTGCCATTGGGCCATAACCTGCTATAATTCCATCTTTTATTGACAGCCAGGCATTTTCAAGAAGATTCAGCCGGCTCATTTCTTCTCCGGCAATCCATCGGGTACCCGGCTCCAGAATCTGGATCAATTGTCTGATGTTCCTGATTAAGAGATCCATGATTGGTTATATGGGTTTGGTGGCTTCCTGGAGCCATATTCTTTCATCAACATTCAAAGATCCAGCCAGCTCAACGAAAACTCGCTGATGATATAAATTTAACCATTCAATTTCTGCTGATGTCAGCAGCTCCCTGTCGATCAGGTTTTTATCGATTGGAGCAAGTGTCAGTGTATCAAAACGATAGAATGAACCATATTCATTTTCTATATCTTCAACCACCACAGTCATATTCTCGGTTCTCATTCCATAGTTTCCCTCCCGATAAATCGCTGGTTCAACAGTGGTAATCATCCCGGGTTCAATTCCTACATTCACATTACCGGATGCAGAAGTCCCGATGGTCTGAGGTCCTTCATGCACTGATAAGAAGAATCCGACACCATGACCAGTGCCATGACCGTAATTCAACCCTGCGTCCCACAATGCTTTTCGCGCAAGAATATCCATCTGATACCCTTTGGTTCCTTTGGGAAACCGGAGCATCGATACACCCAGAGTTCCCTTTAATGCACGAGTAAAATCAGATTTCTGCTGATGATCAGGCTCTGATAGGGTGATGGTCCGCGTAGTATCGGTTGTGCCATCGGAATAATGGCCGCCTGAATCAAGAAGGAAGATTCCTTGAGGAAGAATATTCAACGATTCCTCCGGGGTAACGCTGTAATGCACCACTGCACCATGCCAACCGTAGGAGGAAATCGGGTGAAAGCTTTCGCCCATATAATCAGGTTGCTCAGCCCGGAATTCGGCTATTTTTAATGCAACGGACCATTCAGACTCAATCGCGCCTGAATGAACCTGCTTGTCAATCCAGCATAAAGTTTTAACCCATGCGGCCCCGTCTTTTACCATTACACGTTTCAATCCCTCGATCTCAACACTGTTTTTTAGGGCTTTCAGGCCGGTTGTGATACTCATTCCGTGCACCTTTTTAATATCAGCTGGAATGGACTGTATCAGTGCATGATTAACCTTTTCCGGTGAAAAGTAAATGGAAGAACCCTTCGGCAGGTTTTCCAGAAAGTCTGATATCGCTTCATAAGGCCGGATTTGAATATTATCCGATTCCAACTCTGAAGTTATCGATTTGGAAACCTTATCTGGATTAATAAACAGGATAGTTCCCGCGGAAGAAAGGATACAATAACTGATAAATACCGGACAGAAAGAGATATCGGCGCCCCTTAAATTGAGCAACCAGGCAATATCATCAAGTGTAGCTATCAGATGGTAGCCGGCTCCTGTTGAATTAAGTACTTCGGCAACTTTATTTATCTTTTCGACCCGGCTGATACCTGAAAATTTGAGGTGATGCTCAAATACCGGATTATCCGGAAGAGAAGGCTTATCAATCCATATTGGTGTAAGCAGATCAATTCCGGTTATCAGCTGATGTCCGGCTCCTGATAATGTTTCCTTCATATATTGAACCATCCCCAGGGAAAAGAAACGATCGTCGATGCCTACTTTTGAGTTTGGAGCAAGGTTTGAAGCCAGCCAGGGGACATGCTCAGGTGTATGCGGGATCCGGAGCTTTACCAGTTCAATGGCGCTTCCTTTTAGTTGATTCTCCGCCTGAAGAAAATACCGTGAATCGGTCCACAAGCCGGCAAAATCTGCAGTAACCACTATTGTTCCGGCTGATCCGGTAAATCCGGAAATCCAGGAGCGAAATTGCCAGCAGGGAGGGATATATTCATTCTGATGAGGATCGGAGGAGGGGATGATATACGCATCTACCCCTTTTTCAGTCATTAAGTTTCTTAAAACCTGAAGTTTTTCCAGTCTTTCCATTTTTTCAGTTTCAGCCTACATTATTAGCCCGAGGAGGTAGGATAACGATACACCCAGGTAATTTCCTATTGCGTAACCGATTATTCCAACGGTAATCCCTGAAATGATGACTTCCTTGTTTTTTAATGAACCAGCAACGACAGGTATAAAGGGGGGAGAGAAAATAAAGGCCGTGCTGGTAATAATAGTGGTATCAGCATCAATCTTCAGCAGGCTGCTTAATAATGCCTGTATGATAAAACTCCCGAAGACCGCAATCGCGACAAAAAAGAAAAGGCCATTAGTCATCGTAAACAGCACTTTAATATCTGCCATGGAAGCGATTGCCATGCTGAAAACAACAATAAGATACATTCCCAACTGAAAGGATTTTTTTATCCTGCTGATTTTTGGGATAAAAGAGCCCGCTATACCCAGCGTGGTTATGGTAAGAATTATGACAATCATCTTTGAATTCTGCGGTGTGATGGTCATAGCACCAACTCCGATAGCCATGATCACGACAGCAAGCCCAAGTGCACCGATTGCCGGCCAGAAGTTCCGCTTTAAAAAGAAGCCGGTATAAGAATCAAATTCAGCTTCCTCTTCAAAGGCAATGCCGGTCTGGTCAATTACTCCTGTTTTTTTGAATTTTGGCAGGATCAGGTGGAGCAATCTTTTGGCCCCTGACATCAGGAAGAGCAAATAAATTGCACAGACTACCATGTCGAAAGTCTGGGCAAGGATAAATACGTTGTTATCCACATTCAGCGCAGTTTTCAGTGCAAACATGTTAGGTGTGCCACCGGTATAAACGCCACTGAGCATTCCTGCAATCTTATTCGCTTCCGGAATACTGCTTTTAAAAATGAAAAACCCGATCGTAATGGCTCCCACAACTCCAACAAAGGCGGTGAGCATGGAGAGGAAAGTTTTTTTAGCCAGCTTGACCCATTTCTTAAAATCCAGAGAGAAGAGAAGTAATGGAATGGCAAGCGGAACTGCAATATCAGATATAGAGGACTGTACCTTGGCTGAACCCTCCGGCAGGAGGTGCAGGCTGCCAAGTATCAGGCCGATTCCATAAGCCCACAGGATAGGCCCAAATGTATTCATCCATTTATACCGGTTGCATAGAAATACGATCAGGGCAGCAGCTAAAAGGTAGAACAGAACAAGAAGGGCAGGAACCATAGTTTTTGAGATTAAGGTATTTATCTCATATCAAAGACTTTAACTCCGGGGAATTGTTTTGCATCGAATTTGAACATCTTGTCTTCAGTCGGAAAATTCGGAACAAGCGACTTTATCTTAATGATATATTGGTTGCCGTCGTTGGAATAATAGGTTACACGGTCAATCTGATCTTTCGCTTTAATAATTTCCATTCTTATTTTGGAGTACGTTTCGTCCTTGCTCGTTGGGAACATATCAACGGTTGCTTTATCTCCGGCAGCAGTTACCGATTCATATCTGAAATTCTTTTCATAGAGGGTAAAAATGCTTTTTGGATTAAACATCTCGTTCTGTTCAGGGTCCACAATATTCACCTCTTTCTGCTCCTCATTAACCGTCCATAAGGCTTCACCGTCGCAAAGGGCAATTATACCCATGATAGCCAGGCGGTATTTCGATCCGTTCAGAAGAAGTGAGCCCTCATGTGTATCATTGATTTTTTCTTCCGGATTCGATAAGGTGAAACTGAAGTCTGCCTTAACAGTTGTATAAGATTGTAATTTTTTTGAAACACGTTCCATCAGCGACTTTGTATCTGCCTGATTTTGTGCGTTAAGAGCAAAAGGGAAAATGATTACTGTAAAAAGGATAGAGATTAACTTGTTCATTATTATCAATTTACATTCGTTGATTCAGAAATTTTTCGAGAGTGTACAGATCCTGATAGTATACTTGTCGTGGTTTGCTTCCATCTACTGGTCCAACTACTCCTGATGCTTCCAGCTGGTCCATGATACGACCGGCTCTGTTATATCCGATGGAGAATTTACGCTGTATAGAGGAGGTGGAACCTTGTCCGGAAGAGACCACCAATCGTGCTGCTTCTTCAAAAAGTTCGTCCAGCTTATCCAGACTCACTTCACCCGGTCCGGCTTCACCTTCCGTTTTTGGTTCCGGAAGAGGCCATGCCATTGGATATCCCTTTTGATTAGCGATGAAATTTGTCAGATGTTCTACTTCATCTGTCTCAATATAAGCACACTGAACCCTGATCAGATCGGCTCCAAGTGAAACAAGCATATCACCGCGACCAACCAGATGATTGGCACCTGGACTGTCGAGAATGGTTCTTGAATCGATCATGGAAGGAACACGGAAGGCAATACGTGCCGGGAAGTTGGCCTTAATGGTACCTGTAATAATATTGGTCGATGGCCTTTGAGTTGCTATAATCATGTGAATCCCTACAGCTCTTGCCAACTGTGCAATCCTGGTCAGTGGAATCTCAATTTCCTTGCCTGCTGTCATAATAAGATCGGCAAATTCATCGATCACTAAAACGATATATGGCAAAAACATATGTCCCTTTTCAGGGTTTAGCCTTCGTTTGATAAACTTGTCATTGTATTCCTTGATATTCCTGACTTCCGCCTTTTTCAATAAGTTATACCGGTTGTCCATTTCAGCGCTCAGCGACTGTAATACAAGAATTACGTTTTGAGTATCTGTAATAATCGGTTCTTCCAGATCAGGAAGCTTGGCCAGATAATGCTTTTCAAGTTTTGAATACAGGGTGAGCTCCACCTTTTTCGGGTCGATCATCACGAACTTCAGCTGCGAAGGATGCTTGCGATACAGCAGCGAAGTTATGATCGCATTGATACCGACTGATTTTCCCTGACCGGTTGCTCCTGCTACCAGCAGGTGAGGCATTTTGGCCAGGTCGAAAGCAAAGGTTTCATTACTGATGGTTTTGCCAAGTGCCACCGGAAGGTCATAATCGTTATCGAGGAATTTCTTTGATGCCAGAACCGTTTGCATGGACACTGTTTCCGGTTTCCTATTTGGTACTTCAATACCGATAGTTCCTCGTCCGGGGATTGGTGCGATAATCCTGATGCCTAACGCTGAAAGGCTCAAGGCAATGTCGTCCTCCAGATTTTTAATTTTTGATATGCGGACTCCCGGAGCAGGAATAATTTCATAAAGGGTGATGGTTGGGCCGATGGTTGCCTTGATCTTTTCAATCTTGATTTTATAATTGGCCAGCGTTTCAACGATCTTATTCTTATTGGTGATCAACTCCTCATCAGTCACTTTGGTATGCCCGATGGAATGGTCGCGGAGAAGGTCAAAACCCGGGAACTGATAACCGGAAAGCTCGAGAGTCGGGTCATAGTCTGCCATCGGGCCTAGTGGACCTAATGGACCTGTAGGACCTGTAGGACCTGACGGGCTTGATTTGACTTCAGTGAATTCCTGAATATCTGTGACCGTCATATCAGGATCAGGAGTGGTTTGATCCGGATCGAAATCGATGTGAACCAAATCCAGATCATCTATCTGCTTGGAAATATTTTTATCCTGAATTTCCTGAATCATTGATTCATCAATACTTTTATCGGTCACGATGAATTCGTCGTCTTCAGGGATTTCGGCTTCTAACTCAGAATCTATTATTTGCCCCTTTTTACCTGCTGTTTTTTTGCCTTCTGCCTCCTTGCCTTCTGCCTTCTTTAAGTGATCAGGAGTCAGCTTGAAGAGTAAAACGAGAAATGCCAGGCCGGTTACCACAATAACTGCCAGTGTACCAATAGAACCCATCAGAGCAGTAAGCCATTCAGCAATGGAGATCCCATGTCCGCCTCCAAACTGGAATGCCTGCTTTGGTAATGCAAACCCAAGCATTACAGAGGTCCAGATCATGGCTATGAGTCCGTACTTGGTTGTTTTGACCAGTGGTAGAATGCGAATCCCAATTAAAGCGATCCCATATAATATGAATAGGCCGACTAGTATGAGAGAAGAGATTCCGAAATACTTATATATAAATAAGTTGCTCAGTAGCGCTCCGGCTTTTCCAGCGAGATTATCAACCTGAATATTCGCATCCGCCAGACTGGAGATGTCCATATCGAGATAACTCTGATCAGTTTTCCAGCTGAAGAAATATGAAATAAATGAAATGCCTGCGAAAAGAGCAATAAACAGGAAGAACAAACCGATAACGATTTTAAAACTACCGTTTAATGGCTTTCGTGTCTTTTCGACTACCGGTTTTTTCTTTTTTTTTGGTACAGCTGTTGAAACCATGTAAGTAAGATTCCCTCAAGTGGTGCGTGAATACTAATTAACCTGTTTCGGCAAAAATAGCAAATATGATTAACTTCGAACTCAGATTTAAAAATGGATCATGAATAAACTGGCTGTCGTTGCCCTGGGTGGAAATGCCTTATTGAGAGATAACCAGGCAGGTACTATTGAAGAGCAGGAACAAAACACTACGGATACTCTGGAAAATCTTATTTTTCTGATTAACGAGGGTTATGATCTTGTTATTACACATGGAAACGGACCACAGGTCGGCAATATTCTGATGCGCAATGACGCAGGTGAAAATATTTATCAAATCCCGCAGATGCCTATCGATATTTGTGTAGCAGATAGTCAGGGCGGTATTGGTTATATGATTGAGCGGATGATGCGCAACGTGCTTATCAAGCATGATATTAAGAAGGAGATAGTGACACTGGTGACCGCTGTCGTTGTTTCAGGGGATGACCCTGCCTTTCAGAATCCAACCAAAAGAGTTGGGAGAATCTATTCTCGTGAGCAGGCATCGCAGCTTGAAAAAGAGAAAGGCTGGACATTCAAGGAGGAGGTTAAAACTGCAGGGGGCTGGAGGAGGGTAGTCCCTTCACCAAAGCCAATTCAGATCATCAATGAGAAAGTAATAAAGACACTTGCCAGGCAGGGTGTGATCACCATTGCGGTGGGTGGTGGTGGAATTCCGGTTTATTACGACAGCGAAGGGAAAGTTCGCGCCGCAGAAGCTGTGATTGATAAGGATCTGGCATCAAGTTTACTGGCCGGCCGTATTGGTGCCGATGAATTTTATGTTCTGACAGATGTGCCTTTCATCTATAGAAATTTTAAAAAACCTGATCAGGAGAAGCTGGAATTTCTGGATTATTCGGATACAGTGAAGTATCTTGCGGCCGGGGAATTCAGCGAAGGTTCCATGGCGCCAAAAATACGCGCTTGCCTGTTGTTTCTGGAGCATGGAGGCATTAAAGCTGTCATTACCGAAGCATTTAAATTGGAAGATAAATCTTACGGATCCAAGATAACCATGAATTATGATCCGGCAGATCAATCAAAATATCAACAAAAAACAAATTAAAGAGATGGCTTACAATTTAAGAAACCGTAATTTCTTGAAATTACTGGATTTCACTCCTAAAGAAATCGATTTTTTACTGGATCTTTCCTTTGACCTTAAAGCAGCAAAATATGGTGGATATGAGCAGCAGAGGTTGAAAAACAAAAATATCGCCCTGATATTTGAAAAAACATCAACACGCACCCGTTGTGCATTTGAAGTTGCTGCCAAGGATCAGGGTGCTCATGTTACCTATCTTGGACCTACCGGTTCACAAATCGGGCAAAAGGAATCGATGAAGGATACTGCCCGCGTTCTGGGCCGGATGTATGATGGAATTGAGTACAGGGGATATGCGCAGTCGATTGTTGAAGAGCTGGCAAAATATGCCGGAGTGCCGGTCTGGAATGGCTTGACCACAGAGTTTCACCCCACACAGATTCTGGCAGATTTTATGACAATGATTGAACATTTCAGCGGATCCCTGAATGAGATTTCATTCTGCTATTTGGGTGATGCTCAAAATAATATGGGTAACTCTCTGATGGTCGGCGCTTCAAAAATGGGTATGGATTTCAGAGTTGCCGCTCCAAAATCCCTTTTCCCGCAGGACGACCTGGTGAAAACCTGCCGCGAAATCGGATCGAAAACAGGTGGTATGATTACCCTTACAGAGGATGTTCAGGAAGCCGTTAAGGGCTGTGATTTTCTATATACGGATGTCTGGGTTTCCATGGGAGAACCGGAAAGTGTATGGGAAGAACGCATTCACTTACTGAAGCCTTACCAGATAAATTCCCGGGTCATGGAAATGACCCAAAATCCAGGAGTAAAATTCATGCACTGCCTGCCGGCATATCATAACCGGGAAACTGCCATTGGGGAAAAAATCTATCAGAAGTTTGGTATGGACGGAATTGAGGTTACTGAGGATGTTTTCGAATCGGAAAGCTCAATTGTTTTCGACGAGGCGGAAAATCGCCTGCATACTATTAAAGCGGTGATGGTGGCTACCCTGGGAGATTAATTAACCTTCTTCCTGATCAGTTCATCTTTTTGATACCGGACAACCGAAAACGCTTGGTTGTTAAATCCATTGCTATTCCCAAATGATTGAAATTTCATTGGCGTAAGCATGGAACGATCATGGATATATTCCTGCCAGCAAGGAACAGTTGCCGTTAGGTTCCGGCCGAACTGAAACATGGCTTTCGTGAAATAATAGGTGATGTCGAATCCCTGGAAACTGTATTTTGAAGGTTCAATATTCCAGTTTTCCTTGTATTTACTGCAAAATTGGAGAACGCCAGGATCGGTATAATCTATAAAAGGATGCTCATCTTCGAAATCGCTGTAAATCTCAAGATTACAGTCATAAAGATTGCTCAGATCAAGATCGGTGAATACCCACTGGTTAAGACCAAAGATATGGATATCACGGGCAAATGCTTCTTTATGAACTTCATTGACTACTTCGGTAATAAATACTTCATTTTCGGAAGCCAGAATGATGTAATTGGGACCTGAGGCGGAAAGATGCCTTTCGAAATTGCTCCCGGCAGAGTCCTGAGTGATAAAAGATCTTGATGATTCACTGAAATACGCCGTTTTGATAGTCGCCTTTTTTGCCGGATCGTGCTCTCTGACCTGTGAAGCGAGATTTGCCTGAAAGCGGATGAATTCAGGACTTTTTCTCTCGGCGTAGCGGCCGATTAGTATAATATTCTGATTGTATTTTGAACCCAGGTAATCGGTGACCAGTTCAATCCGACGCGGCAGTTTATTCCTTACCTGAAAAGCAAACGGGTTTTCCTTGACAACATCAAAGGTTGATAAAGGTGAAACCATTGGAATATGCTTGCTTTTTGAGAAAGCAGAAACAATTTCAACCTCATTAGGGAAAACCGGGCCAATGATCAGGTCGGTTTCATTCAGCCGGCCAGCACTGATAATCTTGTTAATAGTCTCTGTACTTCTCTCAGTATCGAAAATTTCCACTGTCATGTTTAATCCCTGCCGCTGCATGGAATCGATTGCAAGATAAACCCCCTCAAGAAATTCATAAAACCGGAAATGATCCGCCTTCAAAGAATCAGTATAATTCAGGCTGTCGTTTTGTTCAATATTCAGAGGCAACAAAATTGCCAGCCTGAAATTGTCATTTTCATGAGGAAATGGTTTTGATTTGCAGGGCTGGTCATTCTTAACTGCAATTTCCTCGGGAATCTTTACGGTTGTTGCTGTTTTAGGGATGGATTTTGAATCAGGGATGCGCAGCACCATTCCAGGATAAACGGATCGGGTACTCAGCTCAGGATTTAGTTTCTTGATCTCCTCTTCACTTACTTCATAGGCTTTCGTTATTCCGTAAAGGGTTTGCCCTTTAATCACCTCATGCTGATAATAATTCTTTCCGCCAACGGTGATGTGATTATTTGAGCGAGTTACCGGAGTAGGCTGAAACTGACCGAAGCTGCTCAGGCTAATGGTCAGGAGCAGGCAGAACAGGAGCAGTGCCGGTTTTTGTCGCGGGAAAATCAAGATTTTTGCAATTACTTTCACGGATACCAGTTTGAAAGCAACAAAGTTACTCAAAATGATATGCTATTCAAAACGGCCTGATATACCTGTTTCCCAGTATAATTAGTTATCCCTGAGTACGAACTCATCATATTCAACCTCAAACCGGAGCTTGTGCCTGGCCTCTTCCTGGGCCAGTGAATGAAAAATATTCTTCAGTGCTTCGTTAGGCGCTTGCTCCGCCAAACTTGAATATAGCCGGAATGCAGCTTTTTCATTGCTCATCGCAAATATCAGGGCATCACGGTAATCCATATTGGGGGTGGGCTCAACTTCTGACATGAAATCACTGATCTTCAGGTCAGTTACCGTGCTTGGACGGCCCTCGAATATGCCTTCGCTTTTGATTTTCAGCAACTTTGCTTTATGCCCCATCTCTTCCTTCGCAAACTGAATGAAAATGTCGCGAATTTCGGAATTCCTTGAATTATCAGCCAGCCGGCTATACAAATCAACCGCTCCCTGTTCACTGGCTATGGCAAAATCAAGGATCTCATCTATTGTATTATATGCACTCATAATTATTATTTTAATTCGATAAAAAGGCGTTATTGAATTCTTCATCGAAAATCCTGACAATGGCGTCACACCCATTGCTGAAAAGCGGATTGTAATTATTCCAGGCAGTCCAGGTAAATACCAGAGGATCAGACTTTCCTGCGGATATTCTGCTCAAAGCTTCGGCTTGGGCATCCGCACTATCGGAGATTCCATTTATTCCATATTCGCTTAATAAATTGATTATCTGATCGATCCCGGAAATCTCAACTTTCAATGGAAGGCATGGACCGAACTCCTGAATAACATGCTGGGTATTGGTAAAGCTGCCTTCAAATTCATAGGGCAGGGTGGAGGGTAGAATCAAATGCGCCATTTCAGTGGTGTCACTAATGAAATAATCCTGGACAACGATAAAGTCGCATTTACTGAGCCATGCCCTGGCTTCTTCCGGATCGGATGCACAACCAATGGGATCTTCACCAAAGATCAGCACATTGCGGATGTCGCCGTTCTCGAACATTTCGACCATCATATCTTCATTTCCCGAGAGCCGGGCGCCGGGTGTAACCGATGGATGAACGCCCATATCCCAGATTCCCTGTGAGTTATTCTTCTCTTTTAAGCAGATCACCCCACTGGCAGTTTTTCCTGCTTTCCCAGTGAGATAGTCAAGATTTTTGATTTCAAGTACTTCATTGCCTGATAGTTCAATTTCTGAGAAAAGTAGTACGGCATGAGGTTCTTCATTGAAAGAATCCGCAAATTCCCTGATCGGCGTATCATCAGCAAAACCTGCACTGGCAACTAACTCATTGTAATCCTCTGCAAGTGCAGCTTTTTTATAATCATCAAAACCAATGCAATGGTCCCTGATAAACAGGTTGTTTTGCTTGTCCTCACTGATCAGGTAATGATTCACCGCTTTGAGGAAATGATAGTACGACTCTACCTGGATTATTTCGTCAACTTTGCGATGCAGTGCGCTTTTGTCATAAATCGTGATATTCGTTACAGGAATATTGCCGGTAAGCCTTGATTTATTAACCATAAAGCCAGCAACCGGATTGTCGTCCTGTATCTCGCTTCCAATCATATATATTCTTGTAGCCTGACTTATTTCGGCAAATGGGACATTCCGGTCGGAAGCATGAGTATAACCAGTTCCTCTTCCCAGATAATGAAAACTATGAATGTTTTCGGTTCCTGCTCCCTCACGCGCCAGTTTCTGTATCAGGTAGAGTTCTTCATTTGATAACCTGGCTCCTGCAAAGAATGCATTTTCTGATGGTCTGACTGAAGATAATTTCGATTTTATCAGGGCTCTGGCTTCTGACCAGGGGATCTCCTTCCAGTTTGTCCCGTTCCTTAACATCGGTTTGGTGATCCTGCTGGTTGAATTCAGATATTTGTACCCGAACTTTGCATAGTGGCAAATGTTGCCATCGGTATTGACCATACCATTATAACCGGTTATTTTCCATACAAAACCCTTGTGCTCATTGATTTCGACTGAACATCCGAGGGAACAGAAATTGCAAATTGCGGTATGGGTGGTCAGTTTGACAGGACCCGGCTTGAATGCAAAATTTTCGGTTATGGCTCCGGTGGGACAGGCGGAAATACAGAGACCGCACGATTCGCAATTGGTCTCGAAAAGGGCTTTACCCATGGCTGGAGCCACATAAGTCTCAAAGCCCCTGTTCACTAAACCCAAAGCATCAGCACCTGCCAGTTCATGGCAAATTCTCACACAACGGGAGCAGAGGATACATTTGTTATTATCAATTTCGATATACGGATGTCTCGAGTCAACCTCCCGGTCAGTGAAAACACCGCTGAACTTTTTCTGTTCGGCACCATACTCATCCGACAGCTTCTTCAGGTTGCACGTAAATAATTCACTGCAGCCGCACTCCAGGCAACGGGCAGTTTCGTTTAATGCCATTCCCTCCGTATAGCCCAGTTCCACCTCGTTGAAATTTGAACGCTTTGCAGCTGGCAGCAGTGGCATTTCCTTTCTCAATATATGTTGATATCTATCCTGGTATTGTTCTTTCTCCTGCGGCTTGAAATTATCTTTCCGGCTGATAAATTTTGGTTTTGGAGGCTCAATAGCCAGACCAATCAGGTACTGGTGACATGATCGTGCGGCAATCCCTGCCTGGGCAATGGCTTCGATCAGTGTAGCTGGACCTGTAACACCGTCGCCAGCGGCAAATACAGAGGATATGCCGGTTTGCAACGTTTTTTTGTCAGCATCAATATCTCCCCATTTGGTGATTTTCAATTCACCTTGCCTGGTGTTGATATTTACATCCTGAATGAAATCAACCACAGTTTTCTGCCCTATTGCGGCCAGAACATAGTCCAGTGGGAGTTCATATTCCGAACCCTCAACCGGAACCGGACGCCTTCGACCGGATGCATCAGGTTCTCCAAGTTCCATCCTGATGATCTTCATCGATTTAAGGCATCCCTTTTTATCTTTTAGAATCTCAACCGGATTGTTAAGGAAAAGGTATTCTATGCCTTCAACTTTTGATTCATGTATTTCGATAGGATTGGCAGGCATCTCTTTCTCAGTACGCCTGTATATTACATAAACTTTCTTCGCACCCAGGCGCATGGCGGTCCGGCAGCAATCCATTGCCGTGTTGCCACCACCAACCACCGCTACGGTTTTACCTGAGAAGTCGGGTTTCTGACCTGTCATTTCAATATTTCGCAGAAAATCAATCCCGGAGAAAACATTTTCCGCATCGTCACCCGGACAGCCAACACGGGTTCCGGCCTGTGATCCGATGGTAAGAACCATGGAGTCATATTTCTGACAAATCTCTTTGTAGCTGAGATCGGCTCCTAATTTCCGATTGTAAAATATGTTTACCCCAAGATCCGTAATGCATTCAACTTCGCTGTTTATCAGTTCATTTGGAAGCCTGTAGGGTGGTATCCCATAGCGCAGCATTCCTCCCGGGTTCGGACTCGACTCGAAGATATCAACAGCATGTCCGTTCAAACGCAGGAACCAGGCAGCCGACAAGCCCCCTGGACCCGCTCCTATAACAGCCACTTTTTTCCCTGTTGCCGGTTCCGGTTCAGGACTATACCTGGTTTTAGAGGCCAGATCGTAGTCGGCGGCGAATCTTTTCATGTAATCAATTCCAACTGCAGAACCTTCATCGAGAAGGTTTCGGCGGCAGGCAACTTCGCACGGACGTACGCATACCCTTCCGCAAATTGCAGGAAGCGGATTTACCTCCTTGATCAGGGCGACAGCCTCACTGTACATGCCTTTTTCTATCAAAGAAATATAACCCTGAACATCCACGCCGGCAGGACAAGTTTGCGTGCATGGAGCTGTACAATCTGCATAATGATTGCTGGTCAACAGGTCCAATGCCGTTTTGCGGGCTTTCTTCACTTTTTCACTCGAGGTGGTGATTACCATTCCATCCGTAATTTTGGTAGAGCAGGAAGGCTGAAGGGTCTTTGACCCTTCAATTTCAACCACGCAAACGTAGCAGGAGGAGAATGGTTCCAATCTCGGATCATGGCAAAGGGTAGGAATGGATATGCCGTTTCTCGAAGCGGCATCCAAAATGTTTTCACCCAGATAACCTGTGTATTTCGATCCGTCTATAATGATATTGAGTTCAGTCATTTTTCTGCGTTTATCAGTATTGTAATTAATAAACCAGTACAGCTTCGAACTTGCATTTGGTGAAGCAGATGCCGCACTTTATGCATTTTTCCTGATCAATAAAATGTACTTCTTTACGATTGCCTGTGATCGCGTCGACGGAGCAGTTCTTGGCACAAACGGTACATCCGTTGCAGTTTTCTGGAATTATCTGGTACGTAAGCAGCTGTTTGCAGTTTTTTGCCGGACATTTCTTGTCATGGATATGTGCCTCGTATTCATCGCGGAAGTACCTGATAGTGGTCAGCACCGGATTAGGGGCTGTCTGGCCGAGGCCGCACAAGGAGCTATCCTTGATCTGATAAGCTAACTCCTGTAAAGATTCAATATCCCCTTCCTGTCCGTGGCCATCGCAGATACGGGTGAGAATCTCCAGCATTCTTTTGGTTCCGATTCTACAGAATGTGCACTTGCCGCAGGATTCCTTTTGTGTAAAATCAAGGAAGAATCGAGCCATATCCACCATACAGGTGGTCTCATCCATGACCACCATTCCGCCTGATCCCATGATGGCTCCGGTGGCAGTAACCGAATCATAATCTATTGGCGTATCAATCAGGTGTTCCGGAATGCAGCCTCCTGATGGGCCTCCCAGCTGGACAGCCTTGAATCGTTTATTATCAGTTATTCCGCCGCCAAGCTTGTAAATAATATCCCTGATAGTAATACCCATCGGAACTTCAACCAGGCCGCCCCGGGCAATCTTTCCAGTTAAGGCAAAAACCTTTGTTCCCTTGCTCTTTTCAGTTCCATAAGCGGCGTATTTAGCGGCTCCGTTATTTATGATCCAGGGAACATTGGCGTAGGTCTCCACATTATTTATATTGGTGGGCTTGCCCCAGAGTCCCCTGACAGCTGGAAATGGCGGTCTTTTTGCTGGCATACCTCTCTTTCCTTCAATCGATGCCATCAGTGCGGTTTCCTCACCGCAAACAAATGCCCCAGCTCCCTCTTTGACACTGATGTCCAGGCTAAATCCGGTAATTCCGATAATGTTTTCTCCCAGGTAACCTTTTTCGCGTGCCTGCCTGAGGGCAATATTAAGCCGGTGAATGGCCAGAGGATACTCAGCCCGGCAATAAATGACACCACCGGTGGCGCCGATAGCATAAGCTCCAATGATCATTCCTTCAACGACTGCATGCGGATCTCCTTCGAGCAGTGAACGGTCCATGAAAGCTCCCGGATCACCTTCATCAGCATTGCATATCACATATTTCTCGTCCGACTTACTGTTGCGTGCAAAGCGCCATTTTAGTCCGGTTGAAAAACCGCCGCCACCCCGTCCCCTTAAACCAGAGTCCAGTATCGACTGAATCACTGCTTCCGGAGTTATCTCTTCCGACTTGATTTTCTTCAGCGCTTCATATCCATTTCGGGCCTCATATTCTTCAATCCGCTCTGGATTGATGTAGCCGCAATCTCGTAAAGCAATCTTCACCTGGCCTTTGAAAAACTGGTCATCCGGCGTTTCGAACATATCCGACCTGACCAGATATTCATTCACCGGGCTATTGTTAACCAAATGCTGGCTGACAATTTCCATGGCTCTTTTCTCATCAACTGCGCCATACAGCCAGGAACCATTTTCGTCAATAACTTCCACAAGCGGTTCGCGATAACACATGCCGATACAAGAAGTTTTCTCCAGAATAAAATCAAGATTATCAGAATTCTTAATTGATTTTATCTTGTCGTAAACCTTATTGCCGCCGGCGGCTATACCACAACTGCCCAGTCCGACAATTACTTTGGATTGTTCCATTTGATTTTGATTTCTTTTATTACCTGAACGGCAGATTTTCCGGTTAGCTTACCAAATGATTCATCACCTATCATCATCACGGGTGCCAGGGAGCAGCAACCCAGACAGGCAACTGATTCCAGTGTAAAAAGCCCGTCGGTGGTTGTTTCACCATCCTTGATCTGCAGTGATTCCTCGATCGCATCGGAGATCATATTGGCGTTCTGCACATGACAGGCAGTTCCATGGCAAACTTTGATAATTATTTTCCCGACCGGTTTCAGGCGAAACTGGGCATAAAAGGTGGCTACACCATACATGTCGCTGATACTAAGTCCGGTATGCTCGGATATAATTTCAAAGGCAGCTTCAGGAATAAACCCGTACAGGTTCTGGGTTCCTTGCAGCAAAGGGATCATATTCCCTTTTTTTGTTTTGTATTTTTCCAGTATCGGCAGGAGAAGACTCAGATCAACAGATATATCAGGGGCTTCCGCGAGTGCCGCGGACGCGATATTCCTTTGAACTCTCATTATAGGTAGGTTTAAAATTGTCGCCGTTAAATTAATGGTTCTGCCGGAATCATCAAATACTCTATGGCGATTAAAGATT
>CAIXHD010000125.1 GCA_903919065.1 uncultured Bacteroidota bacterium | reverse complement strand
ATATTATAGTTCAGCTTTTATACAAACATCAGCACTCATCAGGTAAAATTAACATAGTTATCGATCTAAGCTTCATAGCTGTTCTCAAGACGAATGTGTACGTCTCTACTTTTTCTCCGGAATCCTATAACCAATTGCCCTCCGGGGCTCGCTTTTTTTGTCGAGCAATTGCCGGATGGCAGCAAAAACGGATTGAAATTGTTCGTCATATCGACTCTCTAATGAATCTATTCGCCTGTTTAAATCCGCACTTTCTGGTATCACAAATTGTGATACCAGCCGATTTATTTCATCTTCAGACAGTTCAAACATAAAATCAAGTATAACATACATTCCTCTGATTTCCAGAATTTGTCTTGAAGTGTCAATGGTAAGTTTTTGTGATTCCATAATATGGTTTTGTATTATATAGATGCAAAACCGACAGCCAAATGGAAAAATGATCACGCTTTTGTTCCGTCTTTTGTCTTTCGTCCTCCGTCTCCTGGTCTTCTTCCTCGTCACCCGTCACTTGTCACATTCCTGATCCCCCGTTTCAATAACCATAGTACCTCCCTTGATAATATCGGCAAATCTCAGTTTCAATTTATCCAGCTTTTTCCCGTTCAGCAATGCCGATCTGATATAAAATGATTCCTCCGACAGGCCTTTCGTTTCGATGGTAAAAGTTTTCCCGCCATAATATTGATTATCCAGGCTGATGGTGATCTTATCAAAAAGCGGGGTGCTCAGGTCGAAAGCCGGGTCCGCGGTGGTCCCTCCGTCCATCGAGAAAAGCCCCGTGGCACTCATCACAAACCAGGCGCCCATCTGGCCTTCATCTTCATCACCTTCCCAACCGTGATAAGGATCGGAGCCATAAAACGAATTCATGATCTCTCTCGTGTATTTTTGTGTAAGCCACGGCTTTCCTGAATAATTAAACAGCCAGGCAGCCTGCATGTTGACCTCATTGCCATGATTGACGTAAAATTCTGCTGTTTGTCCTTCGGTGCGGTCCAGGGCATGAGCGGCAAAGCTAAATTGGCGCGACTTTCCGAATCCCTCTTCTAAACGCTTGTTAAACAAATCCTTCCCCATCGCCGCCACCAGTCCGGGAACATTTTGAGGTACATAAAATGAGTACTCCCAGCCATTGCCTTCGGTCCAGTGCTGAGCAGAGAATGGAGAATATTCCGGCAACCATTTTCCGAGGCTGTCGCGCGGAATCTGCCATTTCAATTCGGGATGAAACTGGTTGCGCCAGTTTTCAGATCTTTTCAGATAAAAATCAAAGTCCGACTTTTTCCCAAGCGCCAGAGCCATCTGGGCAACACAATAATCGTTGAAGGCATAATCGAGTGTCTGGCAGGCAGGCCCGGTCTCATACGGCACATATCCGAGCCTCTTATAAATATCCTGAAATTCATTTCCGGCAGGCCCCGAAAAAGGCTTCAGCCTCCCACCCTGCTTATCAACGGTATGTTTTATTGCCTGATACATCAATTCGGCATCATAATTTCGGATTCCTTTCTGCCAGGCCCCCACCATCAACGCAATTTCATGCGAGACTTCCATGATGCCCGACATTTCCAGTCCCGTGGGTCCGTTGGAGGTCCAGCCGGTACTTTCATACAGTTCAAGCTCCGTCACCACCCAGTTATTAAGAATATCCGGGGATACGAGTGCCCATAAACTGTTCAGGTTCCAGAAAGAATTCCAGAAAGCATCGCCGCCATATATCGATCGGCCTTTTGGTAATTGCCTGATTTCTTCCTTCGGATCACAATATCGGCCATCCACATCGTTCCATGTTTGTTTAGAGCAAAAGCTTCGGTAAAAGTTGGTGTAGAATTTTCGCCTGTTTTCTTCTGTGCCACCCTCCACCTTAATTTTAGAAAACAGCGTATTCCACTGATTCCTGGCGCTCACGGCGGCAGCATCAAAATTCCAGGAAAAGGGATCCATTTCCGTTTTCAAATTCAAGCGAGCACCATCCATGTCAACAAGTGAAATACCCGTCTGCACCAATATCGATTCCCCCTTTTTCCCTTTCCAGCTGACGTAAGCACCGGCGTCACCTTCACTACTCCATTTATCAAATGAAGAGAACGGACGGTTGAACCTCACCACGAAATAAAGAGTATACTGATTCCAGGAGCCGACGTGACATTTGGCAAACCCTTCTATCTGTTTTTCACTGACCTTCGTGATTTGAGAGGAATCGAGCTTGAAATTATATTCCGATGGGAATGCCAGATCAACCAAAACCCGGTAATCGTAATCCTTTTGCGCAGTAAATCTAAAAAAACCGCATCTGGTGGTTGCGGTCATCTCCGCCTTCATATAAGCATCATACAAATCTACGGAGTAATATCCGGGGGAAGCTTTCTCGGTTTCCTTGAGTATCCTTGAATGGTAGCCTGCGCCAGCCCCCCGGTAAGGGCTATCCACAGCACCATCCTTTAGGGTAAGATCCTGAGCCGCCGGCATAATCATCAATCCGCCCATCGTCCAGGCATGCAGATGACTGAACCCGGTTACATTGCTGATTGAGTACTCATATCCGTTCATCCAGCCATCCCCCTGATTGTCCGGACCCAGCTGCACCATTCCAAATGGTACGCATGCGTATGGACCAAGCATCCAGCGGGAGTTAGAGGTTCCAACAAGAGGATCGGCGTAGGATGCCGGATCATTTTGGGCAGATAAAGAGGACAGCAGGAAAAAAGATGCTGCCAGAAGGAATAAGTATTTCTTTTTCATGGAATCAAATTTAGGTAAATGCTACTTTTATTCCTTTGAAATACTGAAACAATGGAAAACAAGAACCTCGTGCGTGAATTAGGAAAGAGTGGAATCATGATTACCCCGATCGGACTCGGATGCTGGCAATTCAGTAAGCAAAATAATCTTGCTGGAAAATTCTGGCCGAAACTGGAAGACGACCTGATTGAAAAAGTAGTCGGGCTCTCACTTGAAGGTGGAATCAACTGGTTTGATACCGCTGAAATTTATGGCAATGGGGCTTCTGAGAAAGCCCTGTCGAAAGCATTGCAGGCAGCAGGTAAAAAGCCGGGCGAAATTTTTATCGCCACAAAATGGTGGCCCTTGCTGAGGTTCGCTTCAAACATAAACAAGACAATCGACGAACGACTTGATGCACTGAAGCCCTATCCGATAGATCTGTACCAGGTCCATCAGCCCTGGGGGTTCTCCAACGAAAAAGCCGAAATGGTGGCTATGGCCAAGTTGGTGAAAAAGCAAAAAATTAAGCAGGTCGGAGTCAGTAATTTCTCCGCAGAAAAAATGCGTTCAGCGTGGCAAACGCTCAACGCGCTTGGTATTCCGCTGGTTTCAAACCAGGTCAGATACAGCCTGCTTGATCGCAAGATCGAATCAAATGGAATAATGGAGACAGCCAAAGAACTCGGAATTTCAATCATAGCCTATTCCCCGCTGGCTCAGGGGGTAGTCACCGGCAAGTTTCACGACAATCCGAAATTGCTAAAAAATATAGGATTCAGAAAATCAAGCTCACAGTTCAAGCCCGAAGGACTGGAGAAAAGCAGACCATTGGTCATGTTGGTTAAGGAGCTTGCTGTTAAATATAAGGTAACACCCTCACAGATAGCACTTAACTGGTTGATCCATTTTCACGGCAATACCGTTTTTGCCATTCCGGGTGCAACTAAGGAAATCCATGTAAAGGAGAATACCGGGACTATGTCGTTTGTCCTAAGCAAGGAAGACATGAACCTGCTTGACCAGCAGAGTTTGATATTTAAAGTATAGCTACCTGTCTTAAACATGCATAACCCTATGAAGATGAAATCTCTGGCATTATGGATTCTCCTCCTGATGTCCGTAACCTTATTTGGGCAAAGCGTTCAGAAATTCGGGGTAATAGCTTCAAATCCGCCCGAAACAAACAAGCTCAATCTCCAGAAGGCTATCGACAGCTTATCCTATAGCGGTGGCTGCCTGTATTTCGATCCCAGTAACACACCGTACAGAATCGCCGGTGGACTAATCCTGAGAAAGAATGTTTCGCTGACTGGAGGAAATGCAGCAACACCTCGAGGCACCTGCCATCCGACGAAAAAGCAGCCTGTCGGGAGTGTCATTGAAATCACCGATCGGGAAAATGTGTTTATCACTGTGGAATCTGCAACCCGGATATCCGGCATACAATTCTGGTATTCGGAGCAGGCCGTAAAGGACCCGTCGAAAATCATCACATACCCTGCTACCATAAGGCTGTCCACCGAGAAACCCTGCGAAGGGGTGACTTTGAACAACCTTACCTTTTATGGCGAATACCTGGCCATGGACTTTGCAGCTCCCACCGGAAAAGCCTGTGAACTCATCACCATAGAACATTGTTACGGCTATCCGCTTGGTGGAACTTTTATCAGGATCGACCGCTGCTATGATATACCCAGACTGTTGCACTGCCATGTGAATCCTGCCATTAACCGGCAATTTGCCGGAGGATATTCCCCGGCGGTGATCGACGCGGTCGTCTCGAAAAAGACGTATGCCTATGTGATTGATCATACTGACAATGCTCAGCTAATCGATATTTTCACCTTCGGAACCTATGGTGGAATTGATCTCGGATCAGAGACTTACGGGCAGCTCACGAATTTCAATCTCGACTGTGTGACTATCGGAATACATAAATCCGGGAGTAACACTTTCAATCGGAACTGGCAGATTGCCCAGGGCGCCATAATTGCCAATGTGGGAGCTAAGGCGGAGGAAATCCATCCATTTCTTATCGAAGGCAAAGGACATACCGCCATCTCCAATGTGGAAGCCTTTTCCGGACAAAATGGCGCGCTCACCACCCTGGGTGTTTCTTATGATTTTATGAAAATTACCGGTTCCGATAAGTGCACAATATCATTAAGCGGTTGCCGGATGAGGAATTACACAGCTCCCATGCCACTGACTGTACTTAATAAAAACGCCATCATTCAGGTGACCGGGTGCATCGATAAAAATGAGAATATATTTACTTTACATTAGAACTTCCTAAAATTCTATCACATGAACGATCAATTCCTGCATACCGTATTTTTCTGGTTTAAAGAACCCGGAAACGTGAGTCATCACAAAATGTTTGAAGCCTCAATCCTCCGCTTTATGAATGATTCGCAGTTCGCCTCCTCATGGCATGTAGGCACCCCTGCTCCAACCAACCGGAAGGTAGTTGATAATTCTTACACCTATTGCTTGGCGGTAACCTTCGAAACTCCGGAGCTCCAGGATAAATACCAGTCGGAACCAGCTCATTTAAAGTTCATCGACGAAAGCCAGCATTTCTGGGACAGAGTTCTGGTGTATGATTCGATTCCGATAAAATAACCATTTCTCAACGATGAAGTCAACCCTCCGGCTTTTGGTTTTTTTGCTTTTTTCCGGTCTGTTTTCAACTGTTTCCGGACAACAAAAAATCAACCCAGCCGATCCTGAATATTATGCAATGGATCGGCCACAGATGCATTTCGATGATTATCAGGTAATGCTTATCAATTACCGGGGTTTTGTTTGTCCCCGACAGTTTAGTATGACCAGCTTTACCAATGTTCAATTTCTGCCCATCACGGCTCCAAACTATACTTTTAACCTGAATTTCCTGGATCCGAATACCGGAATAACAGTCAGGGATGATGTGCCAACCATCTGGGATAAATGGATTAACGAAGGAACCGGCGATGATCCGCTCGGAGCAAATTTCAGGCCGGGTTCTCCTATGCTGATGGTTACACAGGATGAAATCTGGCAGCCTAATGCATATTTCAGATCGGGAACGTTTCACAAAGAGGTAAATGGCAAATGGCTCACATTCTCGATAAAAAGTTGTACAAGTGTCTCATATGATAATGATGAGGTGTTTTTAAAAATCACCCTTCGAAACAGAAGTGAAAAACCGTTAAACCTGACTCTGGTTCCTCAGCAGATCGCCAAACGAATGTTCTACGATGGCAGAAAAGAATCAGACAACGCCATACAGATTGATGCTTTCACATTAGGCAGCGATCAGATGCATGCCAGGGTATCTTCGGACATCGAAACCGTCAGCGATAAAGGATTTGAATTGTCATTGCCTCCGGATCAATACGTTACTGTCTATTTCGCCGTTCAGTTCTATTCCGCTGATAAGCCAGATCCGGCCCTGACTCAAAAAGACATTAAATCCCGGATGCTGCTGGCCGATAAGGTTACCCGCGACAAATTAAAATGGGCCTATGACAAACTTCCCAAACTGGAAAGTGCCAATACAAAACTCCAGGAGTACTATTACCGTTGCCTCCTGTCAGTTCTGATGAGCCGGTATGAGAATCCGAATTATATCACCAATCCTTTCTGGGCGGTAGGTTACTGGCCTTACACGATCAGCTGGGACACCTCTTGCGCTTCCGATATCATTGCGATGCTTGACCCTCAGAGCCTCAAGCAAGCTATACTGACTGATTTCAGGGAAGTGAAAATGAAAAAGACCTATGTCAGCTGGAAAGGTGCTTTCTGGGACAACATTTATATCCAGGAACCTTTCGCCCTGCAGATCATGATCGAAGCCTACCTAAGGCATACCGGGGATTACAGCCTGTTTAAAGAAATGGCAGGCGATGCTACCGTATGGCAATGGATGCAGCGCTGGGTAACTGAGCTGAAAACTAATTACACCAATAAGGAAGGTTTGATGGATATCGGTTATGACACCCAGAAGATCATAGAAATCAGGACCGATGGGTATAATCATGCCGTTCCGATCATCAATGTTCTGACCGTTCATCTGCTCTATCGGATGGCGGAATGGGCAGCGATACTCAATGATGCCGGCAAGGATAATTATTACAAAGATGCCGGTAAACTAAAAGCCCTGATGAATGAGCGGATGTGGAACAAGGATATTGGATGGTTCGAAAACCTTTACCCTGATGGAACCCGACAGGCCATCTGGACAAACCATTTGTTTGATGCCCTGGGTACCGATAATTTAACCGGAACCCAGGTTAATCAGATGGTCAGTCATCTGCGTGAAGGTGAATTCCTGGGCAAATACGGTGTATATTCAATTGCACGAAAAGACAGTGTTCACTGGGATATTATTGACTCCGACTGGGGTGGCGGCGGCCAGTATGCCGGAATGCCGGGCAGGATATCACGGAACCTTTACCGGCAGGGATTTGCCGAAATGGGCTGGAACATTCTTGAGCGGCACATGCGCTATATAGAGTTCTTCCCTTATCTTCCCCAAAATCCCAGAACCGATGCACCCCTCCAGGACCGGTCGTCGATGCCCGTTGAAATATCAGCCGGTGCCGGAATGGAGGCGATAATTTTCGGAACTTTCGGAATCAGTATTAATAAAGATGTATTAATCATCAAGCCTAATACTCATGAAGATATGGGAGTGACCACCCTTCGGGATTTTAAATTCAAAGGAAAATCATTTACTATTCAGATAAACAACAGGAATTTCCTCATTTATCAGGATGGCAAGCTGATTGCCGATAAGCCAATCGGAGAATCGGTTACAATTTCAGTGATGAAATAATTAATATGAATTCTACAAAAAAAGCAGTCCAGGCCAACTGGATTACCATTGGAACCATTGGTGTATTCTTTTTCATCTTTGGATTTATAACCTGGCTGAACGGAATACTCATTCCCTACCTGAAAATATCCTGCGAGCTCAATCATTTCCAGTCCTACCTCGTTGCTTTCGCTTTTTATATCGCCTATGTTTTAATGGCAATCCCCTCCTCCTGGGTCCTGAAAAAAACCGGTTTAAAGAGCGGTATGATGATCGGTCTCTTTGTGATGGCTGCCGGTGCGCTGCTGTTCATTCCTGCCGCATTCACCCGCACCTATTCCTTCTTTTTATCCGGACTCTTCATTATGGGTACCGGTCTGGCTTTACTCCAGACAGCAGCCAATCCGTACATAACCATTTTAGGGCCGATAGAGAGCGCTGCCCAGCGAATCAGCATTATGGGCATATGCAACAAATCTGCCGGAATAATAGCTACTTATCTTTTCGGGGTCATGGCTTTAAAAGATGGGGATGCCCTGCTCGAAAAGCTTAAATCAATGGACCTGGTGCAAAAAGCCGCAGCGCTTGACAATCTCGCCTCCCGAATTATTATCCCCTACCTGGCCATGGCCGGGATACTCGTTCTGGTTGGAATCATGGTGAAAATATCAGGCTTGCCTGAGATCGATCCAAACGTTCAAAATGCAGGCGACGATAAGGAAGGTCACGTTTCCAGGACCAGCATATTCCAATATCCATTTCTTCTTCTGGGCGTTTTAGCCATTTTTTGCGATGTGGGTTTGGAAATTATTGCCGGTGATACCATCATAAGTTATGGCCTGAGTCAGGGAATACCCATTTCCATAGCAAAACATTTTACTTCATTGACAATGCTGGCGTCGATCCTTGGATATACCGCAGGGATTATCGCAATTCCGAAATATATCAGCCAGGTGAAAGCCTTGAAAATTTGTGCCGTACTGGGTATTACCCTGACCATTGCAGCTATCGGGCTGCCTAAACTGGCTTCGGTGGTGTTCATAGCCTTGTTGGGCATGGCTAATGCACTGATATGGCCATCAGTATGGCCATTGGCATTAGAAGGTCTTGGTAGGTTCACCCGCATCGGATCATCGCTTCTGATTATGGGAAACCTGGGTGGAGCCCTTTTGCCTCTGCTTTACGGCCGCCTCGCCGATGTGATGAGTCCGCAGCAAGCCTATTTAATTGTAATCCCTTGCTATTTCTTCATTCTGTATTATGCAGCATACGGACATAAGGTTGGAAAACGTAAAATTCAGGTAAACTGAGCTATGATTAAGATTCAGGCAAGCGTTTCGAAAGGATGGCTGAACAAAAACGGCGGATTTGTTTTCCCCGACCAATATTACCTCGATCCATTGTACCGGTTGGAACAGGATAAGAAAATCAACCGGTTTGTGAGAGATTATTTTCCGGATTATGCCATCTACAACATGGAAGACAACCTGGTTCAGGCCGCTTTTGTAACTGAAAACCAGGTACTGGTAGGAGCCATTCAGCCAAACATGATTCTGGCAGCCCTGCTCGGTGCTCAATTTTCCTTTTCTGAAACTACTGATTCTGATGTAATGGGCAAGCCGCTGGAACATATTTCCAGCATTAATGAATTACCTTCCCTGGATAAGATTCTTGAGCATCCATTAATCAAAGAACTGGATCATCAGGTCGCTGCTATCCTCCATGATCATCCCGAATTACAGGTCATTCCACCTTTCTTCTGGGATGCATCCGGCCGGTCAACCATTCACGGAGTCATAACAACCTCACTCAAGTTAACCGGCGATAACATCATGACCACCATGATGTTCGATCCCGAACTTGCCCACGCCATTCATCAGTGGATTGTTGATGCTTATGTGATTTTGATTCAACACTATGCACTATTAGTCAACTTACCTATAACCTCCGTACATGTAGGTGAATGTGCCGGAACCATGATCTCACCGGAACTGTACACAGAATTCGTGGTTCCATATATCAGCCAGCTCGGAGAAAGACTGGGGCCTATCCGGTTACACTCCTGCGGCATCTCAGACCATTTAATTGAACCCGCCTCGCAGATCAGGAATTTAAAAATCATTGATACCGGGTCCCGAACATCGATTCTGAAAATCAGGGAGACTATGGGCAAAAACTTTGAGATCAATGTATTTCCTCCAACGGAGGTACTCCGACAGGGAGCCGGTCAGTCGGAGGTTATCGCCTGGCTGGATAAAACTCTGGAAGAAAATCAGGAGGGTCCCTTACAGATAGCCTACCATCTTGAATCTGATTACGATGAAATGAATTGCCTTTTGATAAATGATGAACTTAGGAACAGAGGTTTATTGAAATAATTAATTTTAAGGCATATGAACGAATCATCTTCGGATCCTGATAAAAAACGAGTGAAATATAAAATCATCCCCTATATCTGGTAAAACTCATGAAAAAGCTTTTCATTTCCTGTTCGATCACCGCTCTGATTATTGCGGGCTGCAGCGTTAAGCCGGTCACTGAAGGTGGAATTACGGTTAATATGGATCAAAAGGGTGCTGATGTACCCGCCTCAATGTATGGGGTTTTCTTCGAAGAAATCAACCATGCCGGTGATGGGGGCTTATATGCTGAGCTGGTGCAAAATCGAAGTTTTGAAGAGAAAGAATTACCTGCCGGATATACCGCCGAGGGGGACAAATTGCACCCGGCACCGGTTTTGAACCACCTTTCAGGGAAGGTCAGTGGTGGGACTTACCGATGGAGCACGGATGACTGCCCGGGATGGAAACTGGAGGCCAAGGGACCCGGAAAGCCGGAAATGAAACTCACAAAAATCAATCCGCTGCATCCGGCCACACCCAATTCATTGCAGATCAACATTACTAAAACTTCAGGTGAGGTATCCCTTATCAACGAAGGTTATTGGGGAATGGGAATTAAAAGTGGAGAGAAATACCTGCTTCGCTTTTATCTCAGAACTCCCGGATATAAAGGCGAGCTGACAGTCCGGCTGCTGGCTTCAACAGGCAAAGTGCTGGCTGAGTCACCGGTAAAAATCAAGGAATCTGCAGGATGGAACGAGTACCAGCTCATTATCACTCCTGATCAGGCAGAGGCAAAAGCCAGTCTGGCCCTCTGTTTTAACGGAGCGGGGATGCTTTGGGTCGATTACGTCTCCCTATTCCCGGAAAACACTTTTAAAAACCGGCCAAACGGCATGCGTAAGGATGTTGCTGAAGTGCTGCAAGGCCTCCGCCCGGCTTTCATCCGCTGGCCAGGCGGTTGTATTGTGGAAGGCATAACACTCAGCAATCGGGTCGCCTGGAAAAACACATTAGGTGATCCGATGACACGATCAGGAGAATATGATACCTGGGGATACCGGAATACCTATGGATTCGGCTACTACGAATTTCTTCAGTATTGTGAAGATGTCGGCGCAAAAGGGATGTTCGTCTGCAATGTTGGATTAGGATGCGAGTACCGGACAGGGGATGCTTGCGAAGAGGGTGATGTTCAGTTTTATATCAACGACGTGCTTGATGCCATTGAATATGCTATCGGTGACGGGACAACAGTCTGGGGCGCCAAAAGGGTGGCTGCCGGTCATCCGGAGCCTTTTCCCCTGCAATATATCGAGATAGGCAACGAGAATTGGGGACCCGTTTACAATAAGCGATTCGACCAGTTTTACACAGCTATTAAAGCAAAATATCCTGAATTAACACTGATCTCCAACCATGGATTGGGCAATGAGGTTAAGAACATTGCCAAAACAGATATGATTGATCCGCACTGGTATGTAGCTCCTGATTTTTTCTTTAAAAATGCAGGGATTTTCGATAAGGAGCCCCGAGGTGACTTCAAAATCTATGTGGGAGAATATGCCTGCAACAGCGGAGTTGGAAGCGGCAATATGCTTGCGGCCCTGAGTGAAGCAGCCTTTATTACCGGCATGGAACGGAACAGTGACCTGGTGAAGATGGCATCGTATGCACCCCTTTTCGAGAACAGCAACGACCGCACCTGGCCGGTAAACCTCATCTGGATAAACAGCACACAGGTAGTGGGAAGATCATCCTATTATGTTCAAAAAATGATGGCGGAAAACCGACCCGCATACAATCTTAAAACCGATCTGAATCCCCGGCCTGCCAGGGCGCTGGAATTCAAAGCAAACGGAAGCATCGGAGTGGGAACCTGGATCACACAGTCGGAATACAAGAATTTTAAAATCACTTTCCCGGATGGTAAATCAGAGAGCCCATCCATCAGGGAAATGGAAAAGCTCAATGACGAATGGACCCTTTCAGATAGCATCGCAGCACAAACCTCCGACAAAACCCAGACAGGACTGGTTTGGAACCATCCGCTGACGGGCGCGTATACTATTGAATTGAAAGCCAGAAAAACTGGCGGAGAGGAAGGATTTCTGATTTATTTCGGCATGTCGGACCAGAATAAAAATGGCTATTTATTTAATATCGGCGGATGGCAGAACACCCAAACAGCCATGGAAAAAGTGTCCGGCGGTTCGAATTCGGTCATTTCTGAAATGATTCCGCAAACCATCGAAACCAACCGGTGGTACGATATCAAAATAGAAATTGCCAACGAAGGTCCGACTTTATGGATTGATGGCAAAATGATCCTGAAGTATAAACCGACGAACCCGTTGCATCAGTTTACCATAAGTGGCTATGATGAGGCCTCCGGTGAGCTGGTGATAAAAGTCGTGAATGCCGATGATATCCCCTGGAATTCATCGGTTACGATCAGTCAGGGAGGGAACATAGCCAAGAGTGGAAAGGTTATTACCCTGTCGGCCAAATCATCAGAGGAAGAAAACTCCTTTGCTGAGCCGTTAAAAATATCGCCAAAAGAAACCACTTACGATAAATTCGGTCAGGAATTCAATTATATTTTTGAGCCATTCTCCCTTACCATTTTAAGAATTAAGGTTGCCAGATAGGCTCAGAAATCGGTTATTATTTATTCTTGCTCAATTCTGACTATAGCTCATTTTTGAGCCTAGCTCATTTACGAGCCGTTATTAGCTTCACAAAAGGGGGTAACATCTTCCTTCTTGATGGATCACACTTAACTTAAACTACTATCATTCTAGCACTTACAATTTAGAGCATCTGTCAGGGTTCTATTCCTCGGCTTTTTGGCACTGCCTTTGATTTTCTCAAGGGAACCATTAAGGATTTTGGAATTCTAATACCTGACAACTATTGAAATCTACTCTAACTTTCTTTGTATTATTCTTCTCTTTTTGTTTTCTGCTTACTGAAAATACAAATGCTCAGACTGATGCGGCGACAATACACAGCGCAGGGTTAACCACGATCTGCAGCGGGACCAGTACCACAATCGCCATCAGCATTGGAGCCAGCGTGGGGCCTTATTCGGTTGTCTATTCCAATGGCAGCAGCAGTTTTACCATCAACAATTACAACAGCACAGAGGACGGCGATGACGCTATAACCCTGTCACCAACAGTTACAACAACCTATTCGCTGGTCAGCGTTACTGACTTTTATGGCAACCTGCTTACTCCTCTGAATACAGCAACGGTAACAATTACAGTCAACCCGCTTCCCACTAACCTGGTGGTAACCACCAATCCGGTTTCACCTGTTTGCCCGGGAGTAGATTTCATAATTTCTGCCACTGCCACCAACGGCAGCACCTATGAACTTTGGAATCAAGCCAATACAGCCAAGATAGGCACAGGGATTATGCCCTATACTCTCAGCATCAATGCAAATACTACCTATACAATCCGAGCCATCAGCAGCTCAGGGTGCAGCATCAGCTCCTCTGCTTATACGGTTACGATAGATAATACCAAGCCAACCATTTCGTGCCCGGGTAATCAAAACCTGAATACCAACACCGGGAATTGCAACGCTACCCTACCCGATTATACCGGCAGTGCAACCGCTCATGATAATTGCACCGCCGACGGATCGATCGTAAAAACACAGAGTCCGGCAGTCGGAACATCACTTACCGGCGGACATAACTCCACTCAGCTGGTAACAGTGAGGGCAACGGATGTCAGCGGGAATTTTGAGACATGCTCGTTTACGGTCACGGTAAAAGACCTTGAAGTTCCTGTAATCACCGGATCTGCCGTTACCGGAAGCAAAAACACCGATACCGGCCAATGCTATTACACTATTTCAGGAACTGAATTCAATCCGGGAACCGTATCTGACAATTGCGGGATTCAGAAAATCACTTATAAAATCAATTCCGGAACTGAAACCGGAACCAACGGATCCACCTCGCTGGCCGGTGTCCAGCTGGCCAAGGGCGCCAATGTTATCCTATGGAAAGCTTATGATATCAATGAAAATACAAATACCTGGACTTTCACCATTACCGTTGCCGACGATCAGAATCCGGTGATCACCAATTGCCCGGCTAACCGCGACCTGAACATGACCTCCGGAGTTTGCACGGCAGTCATGCCAAATTATATAACCTTACTAAGCATCACAGCTACTGATAATTGCGGTACCGGCGGAATTGTGCTGACGCAATCGCCGGCAGCGGCCACGGTGATCAGCGGTCCGGATGGTACCACACAGCTGGTGACCATCACCGCAACTGATGCCAGCGAAAAATTCAGCACCGGCACATTTACAGTGACCATTCAGGACACTCAGCTACCGGCAATATCCTGTCCATCAAATATAACGAGCAATGTTGATGCCGGAACCTGCGGAGCCGTGGTAACCTTTACGGCACCGGTTGGGACCGACAATTGCTCAGGGGCAACCACCCTGCAGACAACAGGACTGGCCTCTGGATCAACTTTCCCGGTAGGCATCACCACCAACACCTTTGAAGTCACTGATGTTGCAGGTAATAAATCATCCTGTAGTTTCACGGTTACCGTAACCGATAATATCAAACCGGTAATTACCGGATGCCCTACTAATATAACCCAAGCCAATGATATCGGGCACTGCTATGCTGTAGTCACCTGGACCGAGCCGGCAGCCACCGACAACTGCACGATACCCGGAAGTCTGGTCTGGACAAAATCGCATACTCCGGGAACACAATTTCCTGTTGGTGAAACCACCGTTACCTATACGGCTACCGACGCTGCAGTACAAACCAGCGAGGTGTGCACCTTTACCGTTACGGTTACCGACAGTGAAAAGCCGGTGATTACCGGCTGTCCGGCAAATATCATCCAGGCAAATGACAATAATCTTTGCAGCGGAGTGGTCACCTGGACTGAACCATCGGCAACCGATAACTGTACTGCTTCCGGAAGTCTGGTCTGGACAAAATCACATTCTCCGGGTTCTACATTCCCGGTTGGCGTTACCACAATTACCTACACAGCAAAAGACGCGGCAAATAATACCAGTGAGACCTGCAGCTTCACGATAACCGTTAATGACACACAGAAGCCGGTGATCAGCGGATGCCCGGCGAATATCACACGAACCAGCGGAGCCGGCCTTTGCACTGCGGTGGTCACCTGGACGGAGCCAACGGCAACAGATAATTGTACGACCTCAGGAAATTTGGTCTGGGCAAAATCACATTTACCGGGCGCAACTTTTCCTGTTGGGGTAACCACGGTAACCTACACTGCCACCGATGAGGCCGGAATAACCAGCAATGAATGCAGCTTTACCGTTACCGTGACAGATAACCAAAAGCCGGTAATCAGTGAATGTCCTATCAATATTACAATATCCAATGCAGCAGGTTTATGCACAGGAGCGGCTACCTGGACGGAACCAACAGCCACCGACAACTGCACCACATCAGGAAACCTTGTCTGGACAAAATCACACGTTAGTGGAGCCAGCTTCCCGGTTGGCACCACGGTTGTTACCTATACGGTTAAGGATGCCGCAAATAATATGAGCAATCCTTGCACTTTTACCGTCACTGTTACCGACAATGAAGCTCCTTCCGCAATCTGCCAGGTTGCAACCATTAATCTTAATGCATCAGGATCAGCTACATTAACATCAGCGGCCGTAAACAACGGATCGTCTGACAATTGCACGGCATCTGGCAGTCTGGTTATCACTCTTAGCAAAACAAGTTTCAACTGTTCGAATATCGGGGTGAATACTGTTGTGATGACAGTGAGGGATGCCGCCGGCAACACCAGTACCTGCAATGCCTCTGTTACAGTTTCCGATATCATCAGACCAACCATCACGGCAACAGCAGGAACAACAACTTCCAGTGTAAACGCAGATCCCTCTTTATGCTATTATGTGGTAAAAGGAACGGAATTCGATCCAACCGCCGCAGATAACTGCAGCGGTGCCGTATTGTCTTACACAGTGACAGGTGCTTCCTCCCTCAGCGGCACCGTTTCATTGGCGGGCGAACATCTGCTCATAGGGGCAAATGTGATTACCTGGACGGCCACTGATGCATCCGGTAACACTAACTCCACCACATTTACCTTTACAAAAACAGTTCTTGACAATCAGTCCCCTACTATATCCAGTATTGGAAACAAAACCCGAAATACAGATTCAGGCTGCGGATACCTGGTGCAGGGCACCGAATTTGATGCAACTTATACCGACAACTGCAGTTTCACACTCACCTATCGGATTAATTCCACCAGTGCTGTAACAGCCTCTACGATGGATGGGGCAATATTACCTCTCGGGGTAAATTCAGTGGTCTGGAGCATTTCCGACGGCACCAATACAAGCACGAGCTCGTTTATGGTTACCGTTCTGGACGATGATTTCCCGACCATCCAGCAGCTTTCCGACATCACGGCAACTGCCACCTCAGGCTGCAGTACAGCCGTATCCTGGACTGCACCCACCTATGCCGATAATTGCAGTGTGCATGTTTTCAGTCAGGTAAACGGGCCGGCCAGCGGCGCTCAGTTCTCTGTCGGAAATACCACGGTTCAGTATTGGGCAAAAGATGATGCCGGAAATACGACCTACATGCATTTTCATGTCATTGTAACAGACGAAACCTCCCCGGTCATTACCTGTCCGGTGGGCAGCAGCGGAGAGGGCGGTACTGCACTCAATCCTTTCGTCAGGGTAGCCGGCGCCGGACTATGCTACTATACCGTTTCCGGGACTGAGTTTAATCCCACTAACTCAGATGGATGTTCTGTAACCTCCACCAACTCGTTTGATGACACCAATACCCTGGCCGGAAAACAGTTGTCTTCTGGATTACATACTATTACCTGGTCAGTTTCAGATGCTTCCGGCAACAGGTCAACCTGTACCATATATGTACGGGTTAACGACACGCAAAATCCAACTTTCACTCAGCCTACCGGTGAAACTGCCGGCACTTATACTTATTCACGCAGCACGGATCCCGGTTTCTGCTACTTTTCCGTTCCAGGTACCGAATTTGATTTACGAAGTGTCGTCGACAACTGCAGTATTCAAAGCACCAGCTATGCCATAACTAAAAACGGCGCTACTGCTTTCACCGGATCGGGTACCCTTGCCGGACTTCAACTGCCCAAAGATGCAGCATACCCATATTCGGTGGTATGGACAGTTACCGATGCCAATGGCAACTCGGTTGGCTCAACACCAATCACCATTTCAGTCACCGATAACCAGCCGCCGATTTTTGTATGTTATGGAAATGAGATCAGGCAAATACCGTCCGGATTATGCGCCTATACCATTACCGGGACTGAATTTGATGCAAAAAATATAACAGATAACTGCGACAATACCTTCACCATTTCGTATACCCTCGATGCAGTGGCAGGTTCAGGCACCTCAATGGCTGGCGTTGTGCTGACCGGCGGAGTTCACCATGTAAAATGGACGGTAAAAGACCAGTCGAACAATACGACTCACTGTTTATTCGATATAACCATAAAAGATGCCATTTCTCCTGTGATATCAACCATTGCCGACCAGGAAAGAAATGCCCCGGCCGGGCTTTGCTATTACACAGCTGTAACCACGGAATTCAATCCCACCGTTTTAGATAACTGTCCCTCCACTACTCTTATAAACAACCAGAACGCTACTTCATCGCTCACCGATTTTCAGTTCCCGGTAGGGAAAACAGTGGTGGTATGGACAGCAACGGATGCATCGGGCAATGTTACGACCATGCAGTTTCAGGTAACGGTAAACGACATAACACCACCGGCCTTCACCCTGGCCACCACCGCAAGTAAAACTGCCTCCTCGGTCAACTGCTATTATACAGCCAGCGGTACCGAGTTCGATCCGCAGGATGTTTCAGACAACTGCACTTCCGGAAATTATATCATAACCAACGATTACAATCATTATAAGTCACTGGCATTTGTTCAATTCCCGATCGGAACCACAACCGTTACCTGGAGCGTGAAAGATTACTACGGTAATGAGCAAACCAAAGCTGTCGCCATCACGGTGACAGACAATACTTCGCCGTCGATTACCTGTCCGTCAGGTGCTTATACCCGTGTCGTTGACAACGGAAAAAGCTATTATACAGTAGGCACCGATGAGTTTAAACCGGTTGCCACAGACAATTGCTCCTTCACCTATACAAACAATTACAACAGCACCTCAAGCCTCGACGGTGCGCAACTTCCTGCGGGTGACTACCAGATCATCTGGACCGCCACTGATGCTGCCAGCCATGCCACAACCTGCACGGTGACTGTTTATGTGGTCACCGACCTGTATCCGCCGGTAACCTGCGTGGGCGATCAATCAAAAAACACCAACACGGGTGCTTGCACCTATACAGTATCAGGAACAGAATTTAATGCCACCTCCACCTCCCCGGCTGCTACCCTCACGAACGATTATAACAGCAGTTCAACTCTGGCCGGTGCAGTTTTTGCAATCGGCACAACGCTCGTTACCTGGACAGGCACCCAAACAGTGAATGGGACGGTTTATACCAATACCTGCAGTTTTTATGTATTTGTCGCGGACCATGAAGCACCAGTTATCACTCCACCGGTCAACATATCAACCAACAATAATTCAGGGTGTTATGCCACCGGAATCGATTTGGGAACTCCGGTAAGAAGTGACAATTGCGGAGTTTCAGGTTACAACAACAATGCTCCATCGATTTATCCTATTGGTATTACACAGGTTACCTGGTGGATTGAGGATATCCATGGAAATACATCGACTGCCATTCAAACCGTAACTGTTATCGACAATGTTGCACCTGTTATCAGTTGTCCGGCAGCTTTTTGCCGGGAGGCTGACGATCCGCTCGGCACCTATTACACGGTCACCGGTAATGAATTCAAGCCCGATATGTCGGAATACTGTTCCAATCCTACTACTTACACCCACAATTTTGCTGGCGAATCCGGATATACTGCACCATCATCTAACACCTCGCTGGCCGGAGCACAATTGTCACTTGGCTCTCATTCCATTACCTGGACAGCCACAGATGCCGCCGGTAATGTATCGACATGCACAGTGACCATTGTTGTGGATAATACCACCAATCCTCCGGTTACCTGTCATGGTAATTTCTCGGTAAATACCGATTCCGGCGTTTGCACCTATACCGTTCCCGGTACCGGGTTTGATATTGGCAGTACTTTTGCCACTCCTTCCGGACTTACCTACTCAAACAGCTTTAACAGTAGGCCAACTCTGGAAGGTGCCGTATTTCCAAAAGGCACAACCACGGTAATATGGACAGTTTCAGATGGAACTTATACCACCGTATGCTGTTCATACAATGTATATGTATATGACAACCAGGATCCGGTGGTCAGCTGGCCTGCAAATGTTTCGCTAAATGTTGATGCGGGCAGCTGCTCAGCAACCGGGGTGGATATTGGAACGCCAACAGCCACAGACAATTGCGGCAACGCAGCATCTGTCACCTATTCCAGATCGCCTTCCGGCACCACCTTCTCCAGAGGGGTTACCAGCGTAGTTTGGACAGCCCACGATAGTAACAGCCGCGTAATTTCTCATACACAGACAGTTACCGTTACAGACAACATTGCCCCTGTAATTACCTGTCCGGCTACCACCTACTTCCGCCAGTATAAAAACTCTTCGGTTAACTATTATGCCGTGATCGGAAGTGAATTTACGCCGGCGGTAAGCGATAACTGCGCCATCTCCTCATTCACCAACAACATTACCAGTACCGGGTACCTCAACGGAAGCCAGCTGACTCTCGGCAATCATGCCATTGTATGGACTGCAAGGGACGCCGCAGGCAACACAACCACCTGCACCGTCAATGTAACTGTGGTAGATTCATTTACTCCGGTAATTGTTTGTCCGGATAATCAATCAAAAACTTCTTCTGCCGGTGCATGCGGATTTGTTATCGGCGCCGGAGTAACGACTTACGATGCCGCAGTATCTTCGGTTTCCGGCTCCAGCCGCACCCTTACGCACAATCTGTCGGGGGCTCCGTCAAACACCACTTTAGCCGGTGCAACAGTAACCAAAGGGACAAAAAACATCACCTGGACCGCCTCGCAAACTATAAATGGCACCGTTTACACCAGCACCTGTCTGGTTATATTCACGGTAACCGATAACATCGCCCCTGTAATCGATCCCCTTCCGTCGGATGTTACGGTCAATATCGATACCGGAACCTGCATCAGCACCATAACATTATCAAATCCAGTCGCTACAGATAATTGCACCCCTCAGGACAGCCTGATCATTACCAGCAATGCACCGGCCAGCTTCCTGCTCGGATCAACCAATGTGCACTGGCAGGTTTCTGATAAAAGCGGAAATACAATTTCTTATGATCAGACTGTTACGGTTGTTGACAATGAAGGTCCGGTGATAACGGGATGTCCCGGAACAAAAACCGCCACCTCCTCGGGCACCGGATGTCAGGCCACTGTAACCTGGCCGCCTTTGGCAGCTACCGACGCGTGCAGCGGTGTGGCTTCTTTTGTAAGCAGCCACAACCCAGGCAATGCATTCAGTATCGGAACTACTCATGTTACCTATACCGCCACCGACAAAAAAGGCAATACCAGTACCTGTACTTTCGATGTAGTGGTGTCGGATGCTTCGCCAACCATTACCTGTTTAGCCAATCAAACCAGAAATACGAATTCAGGACTGTGCTCCTATAAAGTTTTAGGGAATGAACTCGACCCGACTGCTTTAAACGATAATTGCAGCGTTCTGGTTTTAACCTACAGTTTTGTCGACAGGGTAACCGGCTTGACCCGCACTGGAACCGGAACTCTTTCAGGTGTGGTAATCCCCAAAGGAAGCTCTCCTGGAACCACCACGATAACCTGGCGGGCAACCGACAGCAACAGCAATTTCACAGAATGTTCATTTGTACTGACCATTGACGACCATGAAGCTCCGGTGATAGTGGTGCCTGGCAACCAGACCCGCCATACCGATCTGAATAAGAATTATTATACCGTTGTAGGAACGGAATTCAATGATGTTACCGCGACTGACAACTGCGGAATCGTGACAAAACTGGCCAATGAGTATGACCTGACTACCCTGGCGGGCCTTCAGTTGGCTTTGGGTGAAAACAGGGTCACCTGGCATGCAGCTGATGACCATGGAAATGTGAGTGAAGCAGTTTTCAGGGTATATGTGATTGATCATGAGCTGCCAAGAATTCTCACTTCCCCGGCAAGCATAACCGCCAATACAGCAGGATCATGTGGCGCGATAGTAGATTTCACACCTCCGACTTTCCAGGATAACATTACGGCAACCAGCTCATTAACAGTTTCCTTTTCCCCAGGCTCTGCAGTTCCCGGTTACTCCTTCCCGATTGGCAATACACCCATTACGTACACGGTAACGGATGTTGCTGGCAACATCTTGACCTATGAGTTCAATATCACTGTTGTCGACAATGAGTATCCGACTATCACTTGCCCGGCCGGTTCACCCGACAATAAATTCTATCGGTCTACCGATACTGATAAAGCCATCTACACAACCCTGGATGGCGAATTTAACCCGACTGCCTGGCTGGATAATTGCAGCGTAACTATTACAAACAATTACAATAACAAGGCGACTCTTAAGGATGCAACATTCCCGGTGGGGACAACCACCGTTATCTGGACCGCTAAGGATGCGAGCAACAATGCAACCACCTGTACCATACAGGTGATTGTTACCGATAACCAGTTGCCGGCTATTGCAAATTGTCCCAGTGCCACGGTGGCTAAGAATGCCGAAGCAGGCCAATGTTACTACCTGGTCCCCGGATCGGAATATGATCCGTATGGTTTTTCAGATAACCGCGGACTGCTCAAACTGACCTATTCAATCAATGGTGGTTCCCAGATTGGCACAGATCTCTCTACCAGCCTCGTGGGCCGCCAGATTCCAGTAGGCACAGCATTAGAACCAAAAACAACAGTGGTGTGGCGTCTGTACGACACCAGCGGCAATATCAATGCCAGCTGTACAACGGAATTTACAGTCAGCGACATTGAACCTCCGACAGTTTTAACCGTAGGTACTCAAACCCGAACTGCCGGTACTGATCAGAATTATTATACCGCAGCCAGTCCCGCTGATAATAGTTGGAACCCTACCCCAACAGATAATTGCGCAGTCGCTGTAAAGACTTTTTCTATCGATGGGGGCAGTTCTGTCGGATCCGACCTGACGACCACCATTATCGGCCAGCAATTTACTGTTGGTACCCACACGGTTTTATGGACAGCAACCGACATCCACGGAAACTCCAATACCGGAAGCTACACAGTGATTGTAACTGATCAGCAGGACCCTGCTCCGGTTTGCAATCCAATAACCATTGAACTTGGTGATAACGGAACCTATACCCTTACCAATGCAAATATTTCAGCCATAGGACTGGGCTCTGCCGATAATAACAGCATCGCTTCCATGAGTGTCGCTCCCAGCATTTTTGATTGCGGGGATATTGGGTCCAACACGGTCACCCTAACGGTTACCGATAATTCAGGAAACCTAAAAACCTGTACAACAACGGTCACCGTTCAGGATGTAACCCATCCTACCGCAACCTGCAAGCCGGTGACGGTTTACCTGAATGCATCTGGCACTGCAACCATTTCAGCGGCTGATATCAATAATGGCTCCTATGATGCCTGCGGGATAAAGACTCTCAGTATCGATAAATCAACTTTTGATTGTACAAACCTTGGATCCACTCCGGCTACAAATACGGTGACGCTAACCGTAACCGACAACAACGATAATGTTTCCACATGCGAATCATTAGTTACAGTGGTGGATAATATGATTCCAAACGCCGTGTGCAATCCGATCACCGTAAATCTCGACGCAACAGGCTCCTATACGCTGACAGTGTCCAATATCAGCGCGATCTCCGCTGGTTCATCCGACAACTGCACTTTCACCGCAACCGTTACACCATCCAGTTTCGACTGTTCACCCGTCGGCGCAAATGTGGTGACGCTCCGGGTAACGGATGCCGCAGGAAATTATGACGAATGCACAACAATTGTGACAGTGGTGGATAACGTACATCCAATTGCTATCTGCCATGATATAACCATTCAGCTCGATGGTACGGGCAATGCCACAATCACTGCCAGCCAGATTGATAACGGCTCAAATGATGCGTGCGGGATAAAATCTCTCGCCATCGATAAATCATCTTTCGATTGCACCAACCTTGGATCCAATCCTGATACCAATACGGTAACTCTTACCGTAACCGATAACAGCAACAACGTAACCACCTGCACCAGCGTAGTTACCGTTGAAGACCGCGTGACGCCTGTCATCACTTGTGTATCCAATAAAACGGCATATACTGATACGGATGTTTGCACTTACACTCACAGTGGAGCTTTATGGAATGCTTCGGCTACCGACGGTTGCACCGCGATAGCCAGCCTTACCTATGCACTCACCGGAGCAACTACCACAGTAACCGTATCGAATACCAGCCTTGCCGGACAAGTATTTCTTAAAGGGACAACGACGGTTACCTGGACCGCCAGAGATGGCTCCAACAATGCCTCTCAGTGCTCCTTTACTGTTACGGTAAGTGACCATCAGGCTCCAAACGCCGTTTGCCGGAACATTACCGTTCAGCTCGATGCCACCGGTAATGCCAGCATTACGGCCAGCCAGGTAAATAACGGATCAACAGATAATTGCGGAGAGATTCAGGGCATCGCCGTGAGTCCGTCAAGCTTTACCTGTGCCAATCTGGGAAGCAATACAGTTACACTATCGGTTACCGATCCGGCAGGAAATATTGGAACCTGCGATGCAACCGTAACCGTTGTTGACGATATTCACCCGATAGCGGTCTGCAAAAGCATCACTGTGTTACTCAATTCATCAGGTTCAGTCACCGTTACCGGTGACGATGTAAATAACGGCTCTTCCGATATTTGCGGAATCAGCCAGAAATCGGTCTCTAAAGATGGAATAACCTACAGCAGTTCTGTTACTTACGCCTGCAGCGATGTTGACATTTTAGGAAAAACGCTCTATTTCAAGGTCACTGACCCGGCAGGAAATGAATCAACGGCTTGCTCCTCAACGATTACCGTAGAGGATCATGTAGTCCCGGTCGCGAATTGCAAAAATATCACCGTACAACTGGACGCCACCGGCAATGTCACCATTGCGGCAGGCGATATTAATAACGGATCGACCGATGCATGCGGCATTGCCAGTATTGCAGCCAGCAAAACATCCTTCACCTGTATCGATAAGGGTGCCAATACGGTAACCTTAACTATCACCGACAATAATGGAAACGTTTCAACCTGCAATTCAACAGTAACCGTTCAGGATACGAGAAAACCAACATTCGCCCTTTGCCCGACAAGTAAATCCGTGGATACTAACACCGATGTTTGTACTTATACAAATTCCGGCACAGGATGGGACGCTACGGCTTCAGATAATTGTGCAGTAACTTCTCTGGCCTATTCGTTGAGCGGAGTGACCTCCGGAACAGGGACATCCTTAAGCGGCGTTGTTTTCGCAAAAGGGTTGACCACGGTTACCTGGACAGCACTCGATGCATCAGGCAACAGTGAAACCTGCATCTATACTGTTACCGTGACTGACAATCAGGATCCGAATGCAATCTGCAAGACGGCGGTTGCAGATCTCGACAGAAATGGAAGTATCACCGTTCTGCCTGCCGCAATCAACAATGTTTCTACTGATAATTGCGGAGGTGTTTTAACCTATAAAATTTCAAAAGACGGAGTAAGTTTCAGCACTTCCGTAACGTACGCATGCAGTGAGACCGGCGACCATCCTGTTACACTGGAAGTAACAGATGTCGCTGGTAACAAATCAACCTGCACCACCACGATAACGATCAGGGATCATCAGGCTCCCACCCTTAATGATGTTACTGATCAGAATAAACTTGTCGCCACAGGGACCTGCACTTACACGCATGCTGATAACACATGGAACGTGACCGATAATTGCGATCCGAGCCCTACCCGGACCTACACCGTAAGCGGGGCAACAACTGTCGTTACAGCCCCCAATACCACTCTGAACGGGCAGGTATTTGAAAAAGGTACCACAGTGGTTACCTGGACAGCTACCGATGCCAGCAGCAATTCAGGCACCACCACTTTTAATGTCATTGTCACCGATAATCAAAAACCAACCATTACCTGTCCGGACGGTAAAACCCAGACAGTAACAGCCTCTGGTGCCACCAATGCAGAGGTAACCGGCATTGCCGACCCGGCTTATGCAGATAACTGCGGAGTAGTAAAATTAACCTACTCTTTATCAGGCGCCACCACAGCTGCTGCCCAAGCCAGTGGAATAAACAAAATAAACAGCGGAACTTTCAATGTGGGTACCACCACCGTTACCTATATAGCCTATGATGCAGCCGGCAATTCGGAAACCTGCAGTTTTACTGTTACTGTAAATGCCGCTGCCGGTGCAATTATGACCACTAAAACGTCGGTGATCACTACAGAAAACCTTACCTGGGAAGAATTTACGGTCACCCTCGGCTCTGCCCCAACCGGAACTGTTCTTATCGATGTAACCAGTGATGATACCGGAGAAGGAACGGTAAACCAAGCCCAGCTTACCTTCAATGCCTCCACCTGGAATACAGGCCAGATTATCAGGGTTACGGGTGTGAATGACGATGTGGATGATGATGATATCGGTTATCATGTTAACCTGAAAATCAATCAGGCCGGTACAGCTGATATATCGGGTTATGAATTTGCTGTTCAGGCAGTTGTTGATGCAATAAACCGCGACAATGACGTTGCCGGAGTTACGGTAACACCACTGTCGATCACCACCACCGAAGCAGGCGGAACTGCAACATTTACGGTAGTTCTGAACACGGAGCCGGTAAATGATGTCAGCTTTACCCTATCGACCAGTGACGTAACAGAAGGGGATGTAACAACTCCTGGATCCAAAGCCCTGACCTTTACCACCGGATCAACGAGCTGGCGAACACCTCAAACCGTAACCGTAACAGGTATCGACGACCCATTTGTTGACGGCAATGTTGGCTATACAATCATTACCAGTAATGCCACTTCTGATGATCCTAAATATACCGGCATGGTCGCCTCTGATGTTTCTGTCACCAATACCGATAACGACACGCCCGGATTTGTGGTCACCCCAGTCACTGTAAATACAACGGAAGCCGGCGGTACGGGCACCTTTACCGTTAAACTCACCAGCAAGCCGGCAACGGACGCAGTTCCCAGCTACAATGTAGTAGTCAGCATAACCAGCAATGACCTGACTGAGGGAACGGTCTTTCCGGAATCACTTACATTCACCGCCAGCAACTGGGATACTCCTCAAACGGTAACAGTAACGGGAGTAAACGAGGATATTATTGATGGGAATATAGTTTATACAATAGTCAATGCCGTT
>CAIXHD010000124.1 GCA_903919065.1 uncultured Bacteroidota bacterium | reverse complement strand
TTACGATCCCCCCGACACCACCATGCGGCTCGAAGAACTCCCGTTTGATGCCGTTTTCACCCTCCACGGCAGAAGAATTTTCCAAAAAAAGGAGAAGGTGAGAACCCGTTACCGGTGTATCTGTTTAAACACCAACCGGATTTACCTTGTCAGCGCCGGAGCGCCGGTGATGAATTAAAGTGGTGACTGTGTCACATTTGTTTACAAAACGGGTTTAGGATAATTATCGTCAGTCATCGGGTGAACAAAATCACCAGTGGAGTATTAATATAATAGTTCGATACGCCCAGTTTTTTCCTGATAAGAAACCCATCCCTGGCTAACTGATTCAAATAGCTGGATGCAGTAACTCGCGACACCTTCAAATCACGCTGGATAAATTCGATTTTCGTATATGGATGCCGAAACAGGTTATTGATCAGTTCCTGGCTGTAAAACTTATAACCGGAACGAATGCGGTGCTTATAATCCATCATCAACTTCTTGATTTCGAGCATCAGCGTCAGGGTCTCCCTGGAGGATTGTTCAATGCCCTCCAGTATAAACAGAATCCATGGTTCCCACGCCCCCTTTTCCCTCACATTCTGCAGATGTTGGTAATATTCCCCCTTATGGTCAATAATGAAACTGCTTAAGTAGAGTACGGGCAAGTTTAACAGTGATTTCTGAACGAGGTACAGTATATTGATGATCCTTCCTGTGCGGCCATTCCCATCGAAAAAGGGATGAATACTTTCGAACTGAAAATGAATCACGGCCATTTTCACCAAGGGATCCACATCACTGAGCGAATCATCATTGATATACTTAGCCAGGTTATTCAAGGCCTGAATGATTTCATCATATTCCTGTGGAGGTGTGAACACAACCTCCCCGGTTTGTTGGTTTTTCAAAACCGTTCCGGGGAGCTTCCGGAACCCGGCTTGATTTCGTTCAAGCTCCGATTGAATTTGTAAAATGTGATTGGCCGTAATGAGCCCATTTTCATTCAACAGAGCAAACCCTTTTTTCAGCGCAGCGACGTAATTCTGCACCTCTTTTGCTGCAACAGATTGCAATCCGGACAGGTTTAATTCTGCTTTGAACAATTCATCCTGGGTGGTAATTATATTTTCTACGGCAGAACTATCCTTCGCCTCCTGTAATCCCAATGTGTTCAATAATATTGCCTGATTTGGTATTGTACTGGCAATACCCTTGAGTTCAGCCAGTGCCCGGTGCGTTGCAGCCAATTTTTTAAGGACCTTTCTCGATTCCAGTTCGATTTGCGGAGGGAGAAGGAGCGGCTTCCAGGGGATGGATAAAAAATTGGATTCCATAGGACAGGGATTTGAGAAAATCTTTACAATGCAAGTTCATCTGTAAAGATTATAGTAAATCTTTTTGATTATGTTTGTATCAAATTAAACCCCTCTGGCATGGCAAAGTCAAAACACAATTATTGCGTGATCATGGCCGGTGGCATCGGCGCACGGTTCTGGCCCATGAGCCGCACCTCCCACCCCAAGCAATACAACGACATCCTCGGAACAGGCGAAACACTGATCCAGCAAACGTACACACGGTTCAAACGGATCTGCCCGAAAGATAACATCTATATCGTGACCAACGAGA